>CAMDOP010000389.1 GCA_945903675.1 Crenothrix polyspora | reverse complement strand
TTGTCCGGTGCATATAGTCTTGCAGTGAATCAAGCGCGAACAGTATCTTTTTATCGGCAGGGTGGTTGGGCGTATTGGTTATTTTCAAGGCGATTCATTAAAGCGCTTTTGTGGATTACTTGGTCTTTAGTGGCCTCATTTTTAATGTTGGTTCTTTTAGCTAGCTATTCTCTTCGAGAGTGGATTGCATTAGCAGTTTTGATCCCAATTTATTGGGTTGTTCATGATAAAAGTCGATTGTTTTTAACAAGGGAGTTAAAAAAAGTTTATGTGATTACTAATTACTCCATCACTTGGTCGAAATGGTTAAGTCTTTTTATTATGCTAGCTTTTTACGGGATACTGGTAGCTTACTCTGAGAATGAAAGTCATTATACATCGTTCTCAAATGCAGTAATGGAGCAGCAAAAGGGTATCGCTCAAGTTTCTAATGTTGGTATCGTGCGAATCGCGTTGGACATATCGGCTTTTAAGGCAGGTTTTCAAGTATGGATGGTTCAACACTTTGGGGAGTTTGGTGAATTTTGGAAGCAGTTATTTGCGATATTGGGTGGAGTGGTTGTTTTCTTTAATGCGACCGCAACGCTATCTTCATTCGTTATTCATCGATATGAATACAGGCGTATTTTGGGTCCAATAACTGATGATGACGTTCCACCTCCACTACTCAGAAAAACCATTGCTTTATCATCTGCGGTAATTACCTTTCTTTTACTTTTTGTTTGTTTTCATTCGGTGGCAAGGTTAGAAAAAACAATAAATCAGCATCCAGAAATATGGGGGGTTATAAAAGCAGGGCAAAAACAAATTATTGCTATGGTTGATAGAATTGATGGTGTTTTTTACAAATTAGGTACTATCGATAAAGTAGAGGTTATTAATATTATAGCTCTTGGAAAGATGGACGTTTCCAAGGCAGTAATAGAAGGCCGTTTGGATAATGTTTTTAATTTGATGGAGGCTAATGTAGATGCTTATTTAGACTGGTATTACAGTCTTGGCGCTGAATATATGCGTTTAATCAAATTATCGACCGGTGCAATTGAAAGTGATATGAGAACTGAGCTTGAAACTCGTCTTAACAAAGGTGATTTGCTTCAAAAGTTTTCTGATGGCGTGAGTAAATTGCTTGTAACCAATAAAATTATTGATGATAAGAGGATATCTGCAGTACAAAAAATACTTGATGAAAATCGTTTACCTGATGTTAGTCCAGACACTCCTGTGAAAAAAAGTATGGCTTTAAAAGATATGTTTAGTATGCCAAGTTATATTCTTGGAGCAAATGATTTTAATAATAGGTTAGTTGCAGGAGGGGTTGTTGCAACTGGTGTTGGTGCGGCAATTACTGCCAAGGTGATGAGTAAGGGTGTTTTTAAGGTTGCGGCAAAAGCTGTCACAAAAGGGGCAATTAAGAAAGCTGCGGCAACAGGAATGGTGGTGGCAGGTGGTCTCGCGGGTTCGGTTGTTCCGGTTCTTGGGACCGCAGCGGGTGGTATGGCCGGTGCTATTGTTGCAGGGGTGTTTTTTGATAAGGCATTCCTCAAATTGGAGGAATCAACTGATCGAGAAAAATTTAAAAATGAGATTATAGAGGGCATTCGTCAATCTAAAGAGAAATTCAAAAAAAAGTTATTGGGTAATGTATTGTTATTTTCTCAAGAAGATAAAGAATTACAGTTAGATGCTGAGAAGGGGAATGCAAAAGCACAATTTAAATTGGCTGTAAAGTATGCTGATGGGGTTGGTTTTGAAAAAAGTAATGAAAAAGCATTGTCTTGGTACCGAAGGGCTGCTGATCAAGGTGATGCTGATGCACAAGCTAGTTTAGGTGTCATGTATCAAAACGGCATTAGCATTCAGAAAAGTAATGAACAGGCCGTATCTTGGTTTAGAAAATCCGCTGATCAGGGTAATGCCTCGGGTCAAAATCTTCTTGGTGTAATGTATTTTATGGGAACTGGGGTTGAGAAAGATGATAAGCAAGCAGTCATTTGGTTTCGCAAATCGGCTGATCAAGGTAATTCACAGGCGCAGCTCAATTTAGGTGTGATGTACAAAAATGGTACGGGAGTTGATAAAAGTGATGAGCAAGCTGTATCTTGGTTTCGCAAATCGGCTGAACAAGGTAATTCAGATGCTCAGCTCAATTTAGGGGCTATGTATCAGTATGGAGATGGCGTAGAGAAAAGCAATGAACAGGCTGTATCTTGGTATCGTAAATCCGCTGATCAGGATAACAGAGATGCTCAAGTGAGTTTGGGGGTGATGTATCAAAATGGTGATGGTGTTGAACAGAGTAATGACAATGCATTGTTCTGGTATCAAAAATCTACTGTCATCAATAGCAAAAGTAACGTTCATTTATTCGATACACACGCATACAAACCTAATTTTAGTGGGCTAAGCTCTCTGAAAGGAGTGGATGAATATGTTATCGCTACATTAACAAATAAAGAAAATTTTCAACAAGAAGCTTTTGATACTGTATTGGATGTGGATGTTGATCATGCTTGGGTGGATGTCTCTTTAGAGGCGCATTTCAAATACCACGTGGCTTTGAGTACTCTAAAATACGACATGGATGAAGATACTTTAGTATTTACAGTGCCTAAACTAAAGTTATCTCTGCCTGTTGCTACCGAGTCTTCCACATACAAGTATAGGTGTAAGCAAAAGATTGGTCCGTTGGTCAAAACTGGTTCATCTTTTGAAATGCCAGTTTGCAAGAGAGCGCAAACTAAATTAATAGTTGAAATGAGTAATGATTTACAGAAAAAAGGAGAAGCTTGGAAGGTGGTCTCGTATGAGGCTGCAGCAAAAGGTTTGGCCGATAATTTTAATGCATTCGCCAAGAATAATGATAAAGAGATTTTTTACAAAAATATTGCAGTAGTTTTTGCGGATGAGCATGATCAACATCGACGGGTCTTTAATTACAATAAAAATTATTGTGGTAAAGAGCTTTGTAAGGAAGTTCCATTTGGTAATGGCCAGATTTTAACCGTCCATTAGTCTTGTTATTCACTAGGGATTCATTTTTTAGAAAGTGAATCCCTTTCCAGACAGGAGTTAATTATGGAAATTAGTAATCAATTTATTGGTTGGGGTCTCCTTATTGCAAGTGGTTTATTGACTTTATGGAGGAAAAAGAAATCATTTGATATTCCGCACTACTCCAGTTACTGGAAACATTTATTCGAAAAGTCGATGGATGGTTTTTGTGGTTTCTTGGCATTGGTTTCACTGATTGGTGGTTTGATATTGGTGGCGCTCGATTTTCAAGATTCGTGGGGTGGTTTAGTTTTATTGCCGGTGTTCGGCTTTATGCTATTTCTTCTTATCGGTACCTAATTTTTTATTCAAAAATAATTGGTTCACATTTAAACCTGTTGGTTTGACGCTGAACACATATCCATTGTTCAAATGTTTATTATGTCGCGTTAAACGACATCACCTGTCATTTAGTAAAAGCATAATAATTGATAAACCTAATATGTAAGGATTGAAGTATGGCGAATAATCATCATGACACACTGGTTTACCGCTTGGCGCAGATGTTGGTTAAGTTGAACCAAGGAGAAAAGCTGGAGCCGCAAGCTTTGGCCGAAG
>CAMDOP010000388.1 GCA_945903675.1 Crenothrix polyspora | reverse complement strand
TTATCCCTGTGTGCTGGCTATATTTGGGTTTTATCAGAATTGCTTCAAGGTGTCTATATGGATATTCTTGATGTATATAGAACAGGATTGTGTGAGTCTCATAAAATATATAATTTTTTAGTTGGTGTGGTTAATTTTTTTGCTAATTTAGGGTTTAAAATTAAAGGCTGTGATTTTAACGTTACCATACTTGTTTTATTAGCTAAGTTAGCGCTCATAGCTTTTCTAACTTATCTTTTTTTACAGCGATGTTATAAATGGATTTTCAGTGAGAACCTCATCGATAAATAAGCATATTTTTTGTACTGAATATTATTCGGTACTTTTATGATTAGTCATCAGGGTTATCTAATGCACTATGAGCCTGTTTATTGATCTAAGTAAAAGGCAGATTTCCTTTTCATCTTTAAGCTTGACCAAGCCCGAGAACAACTAATTAAACGATTAGAGTCACGTATAAGGATAAATATGAGTTTATTTAATAATTGGTCATGGCAAGGATTAGGTGATGCCATTTTTAGTCCTAAGGCTGAAGGACTACAATCTAAAATTGAAGATATTAAGAGTCAATTACCCACGCCTGTGTTCTGGTTGCTAGGTAAAACTCAATCGGGAAAAACATCTTTAATTCGTCAGATAACGGGCAATGATCTGGCTCAAATAGGTAATGGATTTATACCTTGTACCAAAACCTCACAATTTTATGACTTTCCATCCTCTTCTCATCCAATCATACGTTTCTTAGATACACGAGGTTTGGGCGAAGCAAATTATGATCCTACTGAAGATCTTAAATGGTGTGCTGATAAAGCACATTTATTAATCGTAGTGCTACGCGCTTCTGATATGAATCAAGCTGATGTTGTTACGGCTGTTAAAAAAATTCATGAAAAACACCCAAAGTGGCCTATTATCGTCGTTCAAACTTCATTACATGAGTGTTATCCAAACACAGAATATGAGCATATTCAGCCTTATCCCTACCGACAAACTCCATTACCTTCAGAAATTCCCCATGATTTAACCCGAGTTTTATTGCATCAACGGGATTGGTTTAAAGCATTAGGTGAGAATGTTCATTTCGTTCCGGTTGATTTTACGTTACCAGACGACGGTTACAGCCCTTCTAGTTACGGGATAGATGAATTATGGAATACCATTGAAGAGGTATTGCCTAAAGGCCTTATTAATTTATTAAGAGGTTCCAAAAAACATAAAGAATTATTGGATTTCCACGCTGAACAAGCTCATCCACATATCACAGGATATTCTATTTTAAATATAGGCTTGGGGGCTGTGCCTGTAGTTGGTATTCCATTGGCAATTGCTACACAAGCAAAGTTATTTCATAGTATCGCTTCAATTTATGAGCTTACTTTAACCCGTCAACTTTATACAGAATTTATCGCACTCTTTGGCACTAGCATCGGATTAGGCTTATTAGGAAGAGAATTAATTGGACTGGTTCCTATTTACGGTTGGGCAGTTTCGGGTGCATATTCAGGGGCAATGACTTATGCTCTTGGTAAAGCTTTTTGTGTCTATCTTTACAGTGTCAAACGTGGCGCTTTGCCTGATAAAAAAATGGTCAAAGATACTTATATTGATGCATTTTCTGATGCCCGTAAATTGCTTAAAAAATAGGACATAATTTGTGCGATCTCTATTTAGTCTCCATAACATTATTATTGGATTGTTATTTTTAATCCCTATCATTGCCCTTTTAGGGTTTGGTTTTTATTTTTTATGGTTAAAGGGTTGGCTTTATTATGGAATAGCAGTTATCTCTGCTAATACAGTGCTTTTTTCGTTATTAACGACCTGGCGCAGTCACCAGAAAAAACCATTAGTTGTAAAGCCAATTGATGTGAATCCTAATCCTAATTGGTCTGATGAAGCCCAAGATGCTTGGGCAGAATTAAATAAGTTCACTAAAAGTTACTCTGCAAAAACGGACTTATTATCCAATCCTAATAAAATATTAAAGCTAACAAATGAAATTTTGCTGTTAGTTGCAACACATTTTAATGCTAAATCAAAGTATCCTATTTTAGAATTTCCTACTCCTTATTTACTTAAACTCATTAGCTTGATTTGTGAAGATTTACAACGAGAAGTCTTAGATAAAATTCCGGGGAGTCACGCTATAAAAATCGGTGATCTGCTTTTAGCCAAAGAATATTATGAAAAAGGGATTAAAATTAAGTCAGTTTATAACGTGTTAAACCATTTATTTAATTGGCCAGGTGCTGCGTTAGGTAAAGCTCGTGGTCTATTAATGGATGGTGGGTTTAATTTAATTCGAGAAGAAGTATTGCAGAACCTATTCAGTGCCTACATTAACAAACTTGGTTTCTATGCTATTCAACTTTACAGCGGTCAAATTACCTTAGATGATATTTCGCCAATTGAAACGTTAAGTGATGTCTCCAAAAAGGATATAAAAAAGATAAAAGCTTATGAAGAATCATTAGAGCCTCTACGAATACTGGTATTAGGCCAAGTCAGCAGTGGAAAATCCACTTTAATAAATAAGCTCTTTGGTGAAATAAGAACTGCCGAGGGCGTATTACCTACCACCTCAAAAATAACTCCTTTCAAATTAGAACGAGAAGGGCTGGAAGTTGCGACTATTCTGGACAGTGCCGGCTATGGTGGTTTAGAACACGAAGATGCACCCGGGTTATTAAAAAAGGCATGGGAAGAAATTGATATCGTTTTGATTGTTTGCAATGCTTCTCATGCGGCTAGAGAAGAAGATGCTAAGCAATTACAAAAATTACGTCATGAATTCCAGTTGCATAGAAAGAATAGAACTTTGCCTGTTATAGTTGCAGTTGCTACTCAAATTGATCGTTTAAGACCTTTCAGAGAGTGGTTGCCTCCTTATAATATTCAAGAACCTCAGTCCATAAAAGCACAAGGTATTCTTGAGGTCTGTGAAGCAATTTCAAAAGATTTAAGTTTGCCCTTAGGTTTCATTGTACCCGTCTGTCTCGCACCAGATAAGCCAACTTATAATTTAGATGATGGTTTAATACCATTAATTCATGAACAGCTGGATGATGCCCAGCGCGCTAGATATTTAAGATGTTTAAAGAATCAAAAAGACAAAAGCTATTGGCGTGAATGGCGTAAACAAATTAGTAACACTGGCCAGTTTATTATCGATAATAGCGGTAAGATTGCTGAATTTATCAAAATATCGCATTAAAAATTTATCCACCATCAGATTAGATATGTACCATGAATGATTTGTTGGTTTATTAAAACTGTATCCTTTAATCATTTACACTCTATAAAATACTGCAAATGACGATAGAATGTGTTGTAACTTGTGTCGAAAACTTGAAGATGAAGCAGGGCGGCGAGGTTTTTCGGTTTTCGGTCGGCGGTAAATAGATCTAACTGATTGATTTAATTTTAAATAATTAAGAATATTCAGGTTTTCCAGAACAAAATGTTCGGTATTGGTTCAGTTTTAAGGCAACGGTGATATATTAAGGAGAAAGGTACTTAGTAATCTTCCACTTAAAAAGAATAAACTCAGCCGTTAGTGCTACTGTTAATCATTAGGTCGGCGGTTCGAGCCCGTCCGGGGGAGCCAAATAAAT
>CAMDOP010000387.1 GCA_945903675.1 Crenothrix polyspora | reverse complement strand
GATTTTGTGATCTTGAAGAACCTAGGTGTTTTGACAGTTTCAGCTTGAACTTCTATAGCAACATCAAGGGCTGCATTGAGACTTGAGTGACCTCGTAAGCCTTTAGAAGCATCTTTACCTGTGTGATGGACCAGTAGGACTAAACCCTTTATTGCATCAGCTATGATTTTGGCTCTTGATACTATTAAACTCATATCCACATTCGAGTTCTCATCACAACCAGCTGCTGATTGATTCAATGTATCGATAACAATTATGGAAGGGTTAATCTCTTTGACAGTCTCAATCAAATCCCCGAATTGCTGCCGAATATCAAAATTATCAATGATGGTAAAAAAGTTATCGGGTTCGTTGATTGCATTATGTTTAAGGTATGCCTCAATCCTATTCCTAACGCCAGCACCACCCTCAAGTGCAAGGTATAAAACGGCGTGCTTTTTGTGTATTTTGTAGCCGAACCAGTCACGGCCTAAACAAAGGTGCATCAATAAGTCGATAATAAGGAAGCTTTTACCACTGCCAGAGGGCCCAAAAAGCGCACCAATACCTTCCGAAGGCAGCAGGCCTTTAACAAGCCAAGACATTACTTTTAATCTCAATAAGTCGCGTACAGTCAGCATTTGGAAGATTTTTGACTTAGTAGTTGTTTGATCTTTATTAGGAAACTCTACTAATACGTCAGGCTCTGCATTATGTTTCGTTAAATCAGCCAATAGGCTTTTATAAGTGATACCGTCATATTTAAAATCGTCTTTATCCCATCTATTGAGATTTCCTATTGCATTATATGTACCCATCCCTTCCCATTTCGATATTTCATCAAGCAACCCATAAGCTTGGGAGTCAGTCCAACCACATAAAATTTTAAGACTGCGAAATGCAAACATTATCTGCACCCACTCAGCTTCTGTAGAACAATCCTTTTTTTGAAGCCTGTTCCTAGCTGCTTGCCTCATCTTTTCTTGATTGACCTCATTACAAGGAAAATCATTTGCAAGTTGCATTGTTAGATCGTTAGCAGGTTTTGTGGTTTTCTGTATATCAGGTTGATAACCGCTAAGCTCAATCAATCGTGAAGGTGTCAGCATAGAGTCACCATTCTGTAAGGTCTATCTGTCGATTCAACACCTTTACGGGCAAGAGTACCGATAACTTTTGTGATTCTTGGGGCGTCATAAACACAGGTATCTATTTTTATTGTGTCAGTATCGAACTTAGCCGCCATGACCTGTAACAGTTGCTTAATAATCTGTGTTGACTCATAGGTGTTGGGTACATCCTTAAGTTCGTAATAAACGTGATAACCATTGCCCGACATAACTTTAGCTAAAGGTTCTTCACCTTCTGACTTGAAATAAGCAATAAGCGTATCTGCTACAACTTCTGCCGCATTTAATTCCTCATCACTTGCAGGTTGGTTGTTAGTGGTTTTCCGGTCAATATCGAATAACCCTAGATCACGGTAGGCGATATTATCCCCAGAACAGGATTTACCAGCATCAAATACAGCATGCAGTTTTATAGGGTTCATCGGCTGATAGATATTAAATCCTTCGTCATTAAGCCTTAACGCAACCTCTTCAAATGCTACTTTTAATCGCTCTGCATCGTTATCATAATCAGCGCCACGAAAATGCTGATTTCTTATTTCTCGGGTCGAAGGGTTTATTGCACGGAGCTCTAAAACTGACTCTCCGCTTATTGCTTTAACAACCCAATTATCTTTAATAGCAAATTTTCGTGCTGGCATTATTTAACTCCTAAATCTTCAAGAAGTTTTTTAATGTCACATAGGCGATATACTGCAGTTCTAGGGCCAAGCTTTGTCGGGCTTGGGAACTTTCCTGTTGAGATGCCTGCATACCAAGCACTTCTGGAAATTGGTATAAAAATTAAGACTTGAGCTAATCGTAAATAAGCGCCGTTTGGTAAATCATTTAAATCGGGGGTTTGCATGGAAGTATCCTCGTGGATTTATTAATTCCCATAAGAATAAATGATATATTTACCTGTTTTGGCAATAGGTCGTACCTATTTTTTTATATATTTTGAATAGGCTCTATGGAATTGTCGTCCTAAGGTATTTCGATCTTTTTCAGGTTGACTATCAATAGCATTGAAGAGGCCTTCTAATTCAAGCATTACTTTTTCATAGACATTTTTCCTGTACGAACTTTTCTTAGTTATATCTTGATCTACATCTATAAAACCCCATTCAACACATTTCAATGCAAATGAAGACCGTTCACTTAGGTAGTCTTTGCTATGAGTGTCATTAAGTAGATTATCTATTAATCTATCGGTGATTTTACTAACCTTATTTTTTAATGCAAAACGGTTGTTATCGCCTCTTCCTCTAGGAGGGTTAAGCTCGTCATACACCTCAATTAAAACTTCTTGATTATCATCATCAATGAATGTTGACGTTTGGATTGGCTTAATTTTTTTTGGTTTTGGCCTTGCCATAATAGGTATATTACCCCCGCTTTTTGAAAGGTACTACTTCAGCGCCATTCTTTAAGCTATCTAAATAATCACTCCAACTCTGCATCATGCGCCGACGTTCATCTAAATATTGCGCTCTATTGTAGGCCGCCCTTACCTGATCTCTAGGTGAATGCGCTAACTGCCTTTCGATAGCATCAGGACTCCAACCTTGCTCATTGAGTAGTGTTGAAGCTGTTGTTCTAAATCCATGTGCTGTCATCGTGTCTGAATCATAACCCAATGACTTTAGAGCTGTTCGGATTGTATTATCTGACATAGGCCGACCATCACCTCGACTAGATGGAAATACATATTGACCAACACCTGTAAGCGGCTTTATCGCTTCCAGTATTTCTATAGCTTGAGTTGATAGCGGAACAATATGATGGAAATCTGTTTTGGATATATACGGCCGCCATTCTTTAGCCTGTAAATCAATATCGGACCAAAGTAGTTGGCGAATCTCTCCCGGTCGCTGAAATAATAACGGCGATATTCTGAATGCTGATTGCACAACAAAAGTGCCACGATAATTTCCGATATCTCTGAGCAGTTGCCCAACCAAAGTAGGATCAATTATTGCTGCCCTATGTCTAACCTTTTGTGCTGGTATTTGTTTGGCTACTGGCTGTGAGGGATCATAATCTGTAAAATCATGGACAATTGCATAAGAAAACACAGAACTTATTTCAGCATGAAGTCGATGTGCTGTTTCCAACTGCATCTTGTCTATCAAAGGTCTTAAGGCTGCCAATACATCAGAAGATTTTATTTCTTTAATAGGTAAATCTCCCAATACTGGGAAGGCTAACCTTTCAAGCCTAGAAGTTTTCTTAACTTGTGTAGTTACCGATGTTAAATGTGCTATTGATCCTAACCATTGTTTCGTTAGGTCAGCAAAACTGTTTAGGATTGTTAGCCCGTCTTCTTTTCGTTTTGCATTATCATCGGCTAAATCAGCCAATTCTTTTATCTGTTTCTTTAGTTTACTAGGATCAATATCATTTGCTAGTTGCTCACGCACTGCATCAGCTTTTCGCCTTGCACTTTCTGTTGTAGTGCTTGGGTATGCACCAAAACTTAATCTATTTTGCTTACCGCTAAAGCGATAAATAAACCGCCATGCTTTAACAC
>CAMDOP010000386.1 GCA_945903675.1 Crenothrix polyspora | reverse complement strand
AACCGGATGATATTATTGTTTCTCCATTATCGCCGAACTCCGGACACATTCTTAGTTACTATTCCGGACGAGAAGTCTTTCTCGGGCAAACTAAAGTGAAAGATACAAGTGCTTCGGCTTTTCGGAGAATCCACTATTTCGATTTGATGCCACCTACTAGTGTTGATTCTGAATCAGTTTCTTTTTCGCACGCTAAAAGACAGGAATTTACCGTGCAGGGGTATCGGTTTATTTGGTTGACGCAGATCGAAATGACTCGGAAATGAGTAAAGAATGAGTAGAAGAACATCCGTGTATTGCACGGATGTTAAAAGCTGTGAGAGTTTACCGTCTGTGTTAATGGTATGTGTCTTGCCTTTTTGGAATTGGTTGCAGCAGTTCCGTGAGACATAAGAATAATGGGGCCGAGATTGAGTATCATTGCAACTCATTATTAGCAAATTGTGAGACCAAACAAATAATTTTTCAAATTTGTCCACGAATCAATCTGTACCAAAGACTTAACGACAATATTCTAGTAAAAAACTCTTGGTCAGTTTGTCCCCATTCTTTTGTTGTTTTGTTCCATGGATTCCAGCCGAGTAACTCTGAAATTAAGTCAATAGTTTCTTGGTCTGTTGAAGTCCAAAGATCATTAATTACAGGCGAATGACTCATAATGTAGCTCCAATTTGGCCAGAGAGTTTGACTGGCATGGGGCGATGATAATTGTGTTTGCGGTGCTTTCCCCATGAATTCTAAAAGCCATGGCTTAAGAATAATTGAATTGACCTTAGAGAGTAATGGGGCGTCAATTGAAACTCCAGTATTTCCGTTGGGAATATCATTGGCTTCTTTGCATAAATGAGAAACCGCCTTATTGAATAAAGTTCCATTGAGTTTAAGTGAAATAGGTATTCTCTGATAAATATCCAGTAGATCTTTATCGCAAAAGAAAGGATCCCACGGTAATGTTCTCCAAAGTACATTACCTTCCGCAGAATCTATGCGAGATACCGGAATTAATCGCCTTTGTTCTATTCTCATAAGATCTAAATCATTCTGTGGTGAGGTAGTAATATCTTTATAAAGCTCCGAAAACCGTTTATGCACCTCTACTTGCCATTTTTCGGATACAGGTCTAAACCACAAATAGTATTTATAATCGAATTTTCCTCGCGTCACAAAAGGAAGCTTTTTTCCGAGAAAAGTGTAATGTTTTTTATTTAGTAATAGCCCTTTAAAAAGGCAGTCAGCAAAGTCTCCCGATAGAATCGTTCCGAATTGATAGCTGTTAATTTCATCAAGAGCTCCGTGATAATGACAGTCTGTAAAGTTCCACATGCCACCGGCAATTCGCATCACATCAATCGCGATCTTTGGATAGTAATTCAGATCCCTCTGAATAAGTAGATGTTTGGCATGAGCGTGTTCGGCCACTTTTTTTGCAGCGGCTAATTCCCTATTTTCGGCATCATACAATGTTATTCCTGTTAAATCTTTACGGTTAGTTGCATTAAAAAGAGGTATTCGGGAGTCGGTTCCTCCGCTTAAAAAAACTCCGACCTTCCCTAAGATCGATTGAGTTCTTCGTTCAACAGCTTTATGTAAAGCTTCTGCGAACTCGATTATAAGTTCGGGAGAATTAGATTTTGGCTCTGGGTTAGGCTCTGGATTCCAATATTGAAAATAATCGACCTGTTCTTTTTGAAAATCCCATTTGTATAATGTACCTGAATCTAATTCTTTTATTTCTTGATAAAAAGTATGTGGATGCACACCTTGCCCAGTATGCAAAAATCCAGCCATAGTGATCATATCGAAATTCCACCCTTGTGGAATGGCATTTGCCAACACATCAGGATGCGTACATAAAATTAGCTTATTGGGATTATTTAGTTGATAGCCAAAAACTGGAAAAATACCAAGCCGATCTGTACATAAAATGAGCTGGGACTTGTTAGCTTCATATATGATTATGCAGTAACCTCCATTAAGATCAGTTAGCGCTTTTGTGCCAGCATGTTGATATCTATTCAGAATTTCTCTTGCGACAAGTGCTTCTTTGTTTTCATTGCTTTCAAGTGCGCTCCATTCACTAGGCTCGAAAGCAATGCGGCCACCAATTATTATTAAAGTGTTGTTTGAGTCGTCATAATAAGATGACCAAATTTTAGGGTCATCTACTCGAGTGCAAACTACAGCAAGATTTTTCAGGGTGAACTCTTGGCTCCAACTGTTAGCTGTAAATTTGAGTTGGCATGCTATTTCCGCTGTATCGACTTGATCATGTCGCGTTGTCGATAAATAAAAGGATGACATTATAAGATTCCAAATTGTAATATATTGATATATTTATGCTGCTGTTATAGCGGCTATTTTTAATAGTTTTCCAGAAAACATTTTAACTTTCTTTAGGAACTGATTCACAACCAAAATCATATTCACCGTTAATTACGCATATTTAATTATTCAGTTAAGTTAGGGTTGGAGACTTCATCGCGGATAACCTCAAGCCATGCTCTCCCCCACTTTTGATCGGGCTCAACATAATTCCCCTCAGCCCATTCATTCCATGCTTTAAGAAAAACAATAGCCTCTTCGGGTTTTCTATCAGCAACACGTTCAATGGCCTGATGTAAATGTCTACGAAATAGCTCAGGTGAGGCATTATGAAAAACCAATCCACGCATGCCGGTACGCGGTGTATTATCCCAATTTGGTAATACTAGGGGATAATCTGGCCAATCGACGACATTATCACGTAGGAGTATTCCCAGAATGTCCTCATAATCCCAAATAGTCAGTTTATGTTTATTTCCTTTCAAGGCTAGTTTCAACTTAGTCGCAAGATAGCGGCGAGGAATTCTGCCATTTCGTGCGGGTAGAGCTTGCATAACAGAAGCATCTAGCCCCCGCTCCCTAGGATCCCAGTTTTCGTTACGATGAGAAACACCAATTAAATAAAGGCCAGGTAACCCTGCTTTTACAGCACAGTCGCGCCAAAAATTCATTACCTTATGTACCTCTGGTATATCGTCTGGTTCATATATAACAAATATCGGCTTACCGTCTATTTTTAGATAACGGTTATCATTGAAGGCTTTGATCAGCCATTCAAAATGTGCCGCATAGTCGTCCCACCCAGGATAAATCTGCTCTATAAAAGTTGTATTGGTGCCCTGCCATGAGGAACTGCTCCAGCTATGGTTGGCCCAGCATAGGCAAAAAGGAAAATTGGGCTCGCCACTGGACAGAATCTCATCGACAGGTCTTTCAAGTATCCGTCGTCCGTCGCCGAACCAATAATGATAATAACAAAAACCCTCTCTCCCATATTCTTTGGCCAATTCAGCCTGGGCATGTCGCGCTTCTGGTAAGCGCAGATCATAAAATCCAAGATCAGCAGGGATGTGGGGTTGATAATGTCCTGGAAACAGCGGTTTTGCTTTGGCGACATTAGTCCATTCTGTAAAACCTTTACCCCACCACTCATCATTTTCTGGAGTTGGGTGGAATTGGGGTAGGTGGAAGGCAATAACTTTAGCTCGTTTATTCATAGACTATTAGTTGATTGTTTTAAATTTGGATAAAATTGAGTTCCAAGCACCAATAACTTCTTTTTCCTCAAGTTCAACGGAATATTG
>CAMDOP010000385.1 GCA_945903675.1 Crenothrix polyspora | reverse complement strand
ATGTCTAATATTATGTTAAATAAAGGTTGTCATGTTCGGCTATAGTAATGAACTTATGTAAATCAATTGTAACCATTAACCGGCCAACTGGCAGTAATTAAATACTCGCATTGGCATTAACTTATATTTGTGTATCTATAGAAATGGAGATTGTGTTTATTAACTTATAAAAACTAATATAAAATTTACATTGTACAACTGGTTATTATTTTTAATCTTAGATTAAAATATAACCATTGCCACAGTATAAAATATCTATCATCTTGTTAATTCCAAAATCTTTTTATATTATAGAATTAGTGAATAATCATTTGTTATCGTAACTAAAATAAGACCTTATCTCTATCATGATTTCATCAAAAACAATATTAATTACAGGCTGTTCAACGGGCATTGGTTATAGCACTGCAATTACTTTAAAAAATAGAGGTCACAATGTAATAGCTACTGCAAGAAAATCTAGCGATGTCATTCGTTTAAAGCAAGAAGGATTTACTACCCTGCATCTTGATTTAGCTGATAGCAATTCCATACAAATCGCAGTTAAACAAGCAATAGCATTAACTGAAGGGAAAATTGATGCACTTTTTAATAATGGCGCCTTTGGACAAGCAGGAGCTGTTGAGGATTTAAGTCGCGATACACTTAGATCACAATTTGAAACTAATTTATTTGGTACGCATGAACTTACTAATTTAGTATTGCCGTTAATGCGTAAACAAGGTCATGGACGTATTATCTATAATAGTTCGGTATTAGGTTTAGTAGCCATGCCTTATCGTGGGGCGTACACTGCAAGTAAATTTGCACTAGAAGGATTGGCCGATACTTTACGCCAAGAACTTTACGACATTCCTATTTATATATCACTAATAGAACCTGGACCTATCATAAGTGATTTTAGAAAGAACTCATTTTTGCTTTATCAACAAAATATAGATTATAAAAACAGCGCACATAAAACTGCCTACGATAAATTGGTCAACCGATTACAAAAAGAAGGTCCTGCTGTTGCTTTTACATTGCCCGCAGTAGCAGTTGTCTCAAAAGTAATACATGCACTGGAAGCCAATCGTCCTAAAACACGATATTACGTGACCGTTCCTACCTATTTATTTGCTACTCTAAAATATTTGCTGCCAACGTCCTGGTTAGATGCACTCATTAGAATGGTCTAACTTTTTAAGCTACCAACTTAAGGTGGGACAGTCTGAACCCAAACGAAAGGCTCAGGGCTAAACGTGAAGCCTAGTAGGCTAGGGACCTTATGTGGTAAAGATGCGATGCTTAAGCTTTCGTCCTTAGCCTTTTGTCTGTTCTTAAAAGAAATCTGTCTAAAAGTGAACGATTAAAATAAACCGGCTCGTCTTAAACTGGTAGCTCTTTTTTATACACAATCATCTTCAAGCAGGTTACTCAATCTAGCAAAATCATCAAGGGTTAGCACCTCAGCTCTTGCTGATGGGTCTATTTTTAAATCAATAATAGCATTTTCATATATTATTTTTTTTAATGAGTTACGCAACGTTTTACGACGCTGTGAAAAAGCATGAGTAACGACTGTATTAAGCTTAGCCATGTTATTGACTTGAACGGGTGGTATTTCATGCGGTACCAATCTAACAATAGCAGACATAACCTTAGGTGCAGGATCAAAGCTCTCTGGAGGAACATCAAATAATAATTCAGTGGCACAATGGTATTGCATCATTACACTAAGACGACCATATTTTTTACTACCTGGTATTGCACAAATACGATCAACCACTTCTTTTTGCAACATAAAATGCATATCTTCAATGCAGGAAGCATTATCCAATAAGTGAAACATTAATGGTGTTGATATATTGTAGGGTAAATTACCAATTATTCTTAGTTTTTCGTTATCACCGGCTAATGCTGAAAAATCAAACCTCAACGCATCTCCACTATGAATTCTTAAATCACTATGCTTAAATTTTTCTATAAGAATAGCGACTAAATCTCTATCTAATTCAACAACATCAAGACGTAAGCCCATTTTCGACAATGGTTCAGTTAATGCACCTTGCCCAGGTCCAATTTCAACCCAATGTTGACCAGGCTTGGCTTGTAAACTAGAAAGGATATTGTAAATAATATTATGATCATGCAAAAAATTCTGACCAAAGCGTTTACGGGGAGTATGTGTCATATTAGCGCGAATTATTTGTTGCCATCATTAATGCAGTTTGGAGGGCATACTTAAGGCTTCCGGTGTTAACATTGCCGGTGCCAGCTAGATCTAGAGCCGTACCATGATCTACTGAAGTTCGTATTATCGGAAGCCCTAATGTAATATTTACAGCCTGTCCAAATCCCTGAAACTTTAGAACGGGTAAGCCTTGATCATGATACATAGCTAGTACCACATCTGCAGCCTCCAAATATTTTGGGGTGAAAATAGTATCTGCTGGTAATGGTCCTATTAAATCCATTCCTTGTTGGCGTAGCTCTTTCATTACAGGGATAATTATATCAATTTCTTCTCTCCCTATATATCCATTTTCACCCGCATGTGGATTAAGACCACAGACTAATATTCTAGGTTGATCAATATTAAAACGTGTCCTTAAATCATTATGTAAGATTTGAATAACAGAAGTTAAGTTCTTATAGGTAATTGCAGAGCTAACATCCTTTAGAGGCAGATGAGTTGTTACTAAGGCTACACGTAAACTATTAGTTGCCAGCATCATAACTGGTACACCACCTGTAATTTCTGCTATATATTCAGTATGTCCAGTAAAAGAGAAACCAGCCTCGTTAATTGTACTCTTCTGAACGGGGCCAGTAACCATTGCAGAAAAAAGTCCGTCATTACAACCAGAAACTGCAAGATCAATCGTTTTTAATACATAACTACTATTTAAGTAATTAGGCTGTCCACATACAGCTTGTTGAACTAGCCCAACAGTAAATACAGTTAAATGCCCCGCTATTTGTTCTTCTGAAAGTGAATCTGGTTTATATTCATTTATTTTAATCGGCAAGCCTAATAACTTAGCTCTTTGCCTTATCATGTCTGGATCTGCAATAACTATAAGCTCGCAGGGCAACCTCTGTTGTGCTAATTTAATACAAAGATCTGAACCTATTCCAGCAGGTTCACCAGGTGTTATTGCAATACGATGTATTCTTTTTTCAGTCATTTTAATTTCACTAATAAAAAACCACCCACCTATAGTATAGATGTTTCTGTAATACTAAAAATATCAGACAAAAAAAAACCCAAGCATTAGAGCTTGGGTTTTAATATTAAGAGCTTGGCAATTCCCTACTTTCGCATGGCAAACTGCCACACTATCATCGGCGCTAAACGGTTTCACTTCCGAGTTCGAGATGGGATCGGGTGGTTCACGTTCGCTATGGTCACCAAGCAAACTGGTGTAGTCGGTTTTCACCAACTGTCTTTCACAAATGTACGTCATTTCAGATTATTACTAGCCCTACTTTGCTCTACACTTGCTCTTGGAAATCTGTAACGTTCGGTCTATCTGTTGTTTATTTTATTTATACTTTCTTCGTTTGCGATTAGTCAAACTGTCGGCTAAACCTTTCTTTGTTTAGCTTACTCCACGCAATCAAACTGATTGGGTGTTATATGGT
>CAMDOP010000384.1 GCA_945903675.1 Crenothrix polyspora | reverse complement strand
GAAACATAAACCATTTCATTAACGTTCACTGTTGTACCATTACTCATCCAAGGTGTGGTTTGTGCCGTTATGGTAACTGGGTAATTGAAAGCCGCATCTAGGGCTGCAATGCAAGTACTCATGGTATTTCTTACAAACGCTGTGTTGTAAGTAACTTGGGTGCCTGTTGGTGCAGAACGGAGTTTTGTAGGAAAGCCAGTATCTTCTGCAGAAACCGCGGAGGATATACAGAGTAAACTGAAACCTATCCCTATTGCTATAAATACGTCTTTTAACTTTTTTATCATTGATGCTCACCGATTTTAAGAATTACGAAATTCAGCATGTAAAGTATTTCTCCTTAAGTGAATATTGCTGTTTATTCTATTTCTATATAAATTTACTAGAAAAAGGAAAAATCTTACGATCGGGGGATTGAAAGATAAATACTATGGCATTACTATAAACAAAAATCCTGAGTAATTTATTAAATTTTGTACACTTTTAGGCCATTAAAAGAATCACTAAACCAATTGATATTATTGGCTTTTATAGAATTATTGATTGACAGGCTTTCGAGTGTACACTTTTTTACAAATCTACCTGCTAAAACATGCCTAAAAATATAAATATCCAATTCCCAGAAGCTAAACAAGAACGATCATCACAATCTTTGAAAGATATCTTACAGGCAGCGTTTGAGCTGGTTAACGAGGCAGACCCCAAGAATTTTACTAGCAGAACACTTGCAGAAAAATCCGGCTATGCATTAGGTACCATGACTAAACGTCTAGGCATCATTGAGAATGCTTTTTTATGGGCTATTAAGCGAGGCCAAGCCAAGCCTATTGAAAATATGGCAAAAAGGTTTAAAGAATTTGATGCCAATCGGCCTTTGCAGACTTTTTTTGAAATAATGGTTGATACTGTTTTTGAATCGATAAAACAAGTGAATCCTAGAGTCATCCGCTACTATGAGGATTGCATGGCTAAACAAAATGCACTGTCATCTGAGTTTTATCACTATAGCGATGCCTTAGCACAGCCTTATTTAGAAACGGCCTTAAGAAACCAAACTAACACTTTTCGTCATATTTCTGTAGATGAGGCCATATTACTATTCAGATCAGCATTAACGATAGTTGAAAGACCTTTTGTGGAATTAAATCCGATTGCCGGCACTGAAGAACACCGCAGAATTGCAATATCCACTTTAGTGCAGATGTTTCGGAAATAGATGATAAGGAATTTGGCTGGGAAACTTGGAGAGCAATGCTCAAGAACGCTCACATGTAAGAAGAGTATACGGCAGTCGTTCATGCACTCCCTAATCTTAGAGAGCCGTTGGAACCAATAGCTTCCATTAATGACTATATCTTATCATCTGACCACTACGGACCTTTAGACGATTTACAATTCAAAAGTCTATAGCAAGACCATGTTTAATCGAGGATTGATAGATAGTGTTGAGTGTATGAGATTACCATTATAAAAAGCCGCCTGTTGTTTCTATGAGCCTAATAAAAAAGTACAAACAACACTCAAAATAACCATTTTTTCAATTCATAAATAAAAATTAAGTTATATAAAATCAGTTATACTGTTGACCACAAAAAAATAATTACTTAAACATTTTCATGGACTTACATTTTAAATTAGTTACACTCAGCAAAAAAATAATTTATGGTTCAAAAACGTGATAAAGACCCTTAGCATAATATTGCTAATGATTGGCCTATTTTCTTCATCATTTGCGGTAGAAAACGTTTGTAATAACCCCTCCCAAGTCTGCCCCAGAACCCCATCCTTTACTAGAGAACATCACCAAAAATTATCAGCCAAATCGGGTGACTCACCGGCTATTTATAATGAGCTTGAACATAATGGCACTGTTAAAATTATCCTACGCTACAACACAGGAACAAACCTACCCAAATTAAGCCGCCAAAAGAATGTGCTTAAGCAATTTAAGCGGAATCAAGCGTTAATTCAGGACAAAATTCTGCTCAAGCATTTTGGTACAACCGAACCAAGCACTAAAATACGCGGAGCCAACCGCCGCTTACGGCGATTTGAAATTAGCCCAATGATGGCAATGACCGTCGATCAAAATGAGTTAACTGCGTTAGCTGAAGACCCAGAAGTAACTTCCATCAACTATGACTCGCTCAACTACACCAAACTTCAAGAAAGTGTCCCCTTAATTGGTATGCTGGCAGAAGCAGATGGCGCTTATGCCATGGGAGCAACTGGAACAGGGCAAGCTGTAGCCATTTTAGATAGCGGTGTACAAAGCAACCATCCATTTTTAAGTGGAAAAATTGTAGGCGAAGCCTGCTTTTCTCATAGCGATGGATCCAGCAGATCGTTATGCCCAAACGGGGCTTCCGTTCAAACTGGTACAGGTGCAGCAGAAGCCACGACAGCAGCGTGTATCAATCACTCAGAAAACATATGCGCCCATGGCTCCCATGTTGCTGGTATAGCCGCAGGTTATAAACCCACTGCCGGCATACCACCAAATGGCGTTGCCAAAGACTCTAAAATTGTTGCCGTTCAGGTATTTACGCGTTCTAACAACGGAATATCCGCTTATACATCTGACATTATTGCAGGATTGGAGTGGGTTTATGCCAACATTGATAGTTTCCCAGGAGCTAAAATCGCGGCTGTTAATTTAAGCTTAGGTTCTGACACAACTTATTCTTCACCCTGCAATCGCGAACCTGAAAAACCCATCATCGATCAATTAAGAGCCGCTGGTGTAGCGACCATCATCGCCTCAGGCAACGATGGTCAGAGCAACGCCGTTAACTCACCAGGGTGTATATCCACAGCTATTACCGTAGGCGCTACTACCAAGACCGATCATGTGGCCAATTACTCAAATGAATCGTCAACTCTGGTTGATTTATTGGCGCCGGGTAGCTCGATCTATTCATCTATTCCATTAAGCACCTATGATTATGAAGATGGCACCTCTATGGCAACACCGCATGTCGCCGGTGCCTTTGCCGCTATTCGTTCACGCTTGCCTGATGCTACAGTAGATGCTATTGAAACTGCCCTTAAGGTAAGCGGGATATCAATACCTGCCTTATCCGCCAACTTTACCACCCCTTTTATTCAAGTCAATGACGCCCTCATCGTACTTGGTGTAAAGCATGATCAAACTATCATTTTTTTTAGCATACCGAACTTATATTATGGCGCTAGTGAGTTACTGTCAGCAGTTGCTTCATCTGGCTTGCCTGTTAACTATAGCAGTTTAACACCGCTGATTTGTACCGTAACAAACACCATAGTCACCGCTATTGGCACTGGTGACTGTATTATCGCGGCCAATCAGGCCGGTGATACGCGCTATTACCCCGCACCAGAAGTGACTCAAACCATCCCAGTCATCATAGGTGCAACTCTCACTTTAAGTAAAACAGGTAACGGTCGAGTAAGCAGCTCACCGACCGGTATCGACTGTGGCACTGACTGTTTCTACGGCTTTCCAAAAAATTCAGCTATCTCACTCTCGGCACTACCAGACAGTGATTCTATTTTTTTAAACTGGAGCGGAGCATGTACTGGAAAAAAATTGACCTGTGCCATTACCTTGACTAAAAACCTAGCGGTAAAAGCCAACTTTAAGACAACT
>CAMDOP010000383.1 GCA_945903675.1 Crenothrix polyspora | reverse complement strand
CTATTTCCCGGACACTATCAGCCCCATATCCCAGCGGATCTTGGTTTTTATGACTTGCGTTTGCCCGAGGCGCGACATGCCCAGGCTGAATTGGCCAAAGAATATGGTATAGAGGGCTTTTGTTACTACCATTATTGGTTAGGCGATGGACGACGGATGCTTGAAAGACCTGTCAATGAGATTTTATCCAGTGGAGAGCCTGACTTCCCTTTTTGCCTTTGCTGGGCTAACCATAGCTGGAACAGCTCATGGCAGGGCACCAATACAACTTTGATAGAGCAGGTTTATCCCGGATGGGACGATCATGCAGCACATTTTGAATGGCTACTCAGCGCCTTCAATGATCGACGTTACCTAAAAATAGATGGTAAGCCGATTTTTGTTATATACAATCCAGACGATATTCCAGAAGTTCACAAGGTGATGGATTATTGGCGCGAACGAGCCCTTAAAGAAGGTTTTCCAGGTCTTTATTTAATTGGTATCTCACATCGCAACGAAAACTGGGATCCTAGAGAGCGGGGTCTTGATGCCTCGGTTATGCAAGCCTTACCTGCACATAATGGACGCATTCCGCGACGCTATATTACCACCAAGATTAAGCTGGCATTACAGGGTAATAAACACAAATTGACCATTTGGGACTACGAGGAAATCATGGGCATACTCCTACGTAGTAATGTCGTTGACTGGCCGGATTATCCTCTGGTCTTACCCAACTGGGATAATACGCCGCGTGCCGGAATGCGCGGATCAGTATTCCATAATGCGACGCCCGAGCTATTCCGTAAACATTTGCATGAAGCAATTGAACGTGTTGCTGATAGAAAACCAGGGGAGAATATTGTTTTTCTTAAAGCATGGAATGAATGGGCCGAAGGGAATTATGTTGAACCCGATCAAAAATGGGGGAGAGCATGGCTCGAGGTTATCCGTGATGAAATTACAAAACCAGTAGCTAGTGGAGAATTAAATGTGCGGGATTAACGGTATATTCGCTTATGCTGACCAAGCACCAACCGTTGATATATTAGAATTGGAGCGAACAAGGGATGCCATGCTTGCCCGTGGGCCTGATGGATTTGGCAGTTGGCACTCAAAAGATGGCCGCATTGGCTTAGGTCATCGCCGTCTGGCTATTATCGAATTAAGTGAACTAGGCGCTCAGCCGATGCACACATCGGATGGACAATTGTCGATCACCTTTAATGGTGAAATATACAATCATAACGACTTAAGAAAACAACTGGAAACAAAAGGGTTCGTTTTTAGAAGCCATAGCGATACCGAGGTACTACTCAATCTATATCAAGATTGTGGCACTGAAATGGTCAAACAATTACGGGGCATGTTCGCCTTTGCACTATGGGATAACAGCAATAAAAAGTTATTTATTGCTCGCGACCCTTATGGGATTAAACCTGTTTATTATTCAAATGGAAGCGGTGTATTTCGTTTTGCCTCTCAAGTAAAAGCGTTGCTTGCAAGTAACAAAATAGACGATTCTATTAATCCGGCAGGATTGGTCAGCTTTCTGCTTTGGGGCAGCGTATCCGAACCTTTTACTCTTTATGAAAATATCCAGATACTCCCTGCAGGCCATATTCTTGAAATTGACATTTTCGGGGAACAAAAAATACACCAATATTGGAATATAAATGACGCTATTAATAATGCTTGCGAGCTTGCAGAACGAATATCCTCTGACAAAGCAATTGAATTAAGCACATTGGCTATTCGAGATTCTGTTAAAGCACACATGATTGCTGATGTTCCTATTGGAACATTTCTTTCAGCCGGACTGGATTCGGCAAGCATTACAGGAATTGCTCAAAAACTACTTGATCAACCACTAACCTCTCTTACACTTGCATTCGATGAGTTTAAAGGCAGTTCGCTAGATGAAGTACCCATAGCGTGTGATATAGCTAAAGCTTTAGCTGTTCAACATCAAATTATTACTGCACGCATGGAAGATGTTGAAAAAGAATTGTCTATTTTTTGTGAGGCAATGGATCAACCAACTATTGATGGTTTAAATACATGGTTTATCAGTAAAGCGGCAAAAACTGCGGGAATGAAAGTTGTTTTATCAGGCTTGGGTGGAGATGAAATGTTGGGGGGCTATGCAACGTTTCAAAATATCCCATCAATCGTTAAAAATCCCCTTTTTTATAAAAAAAAACCATTTTTAGATAAATTATATTTCAAAGTACATTCTTTTTTTGCTAGTAACACAGGTTATCTTGATCCAAATAAATCTGATTATCTAAGTATGAGCAAGAATATAAACACTGCTTATCAGCTTAAAAAAGGGTTATTTATGCCATGGGAACTTGAACATATAATTGACAGAGAAATACTTAAGGAGGGGTTGGATAGGCTTAAACAAACTATTTCCTTTGAATCTGCTGATGATATCGACTCTGATTTTGGAAAAATTGTCGCATTAGAATCTAAAAAATATATGCGAAACCAATTATTACGTGATACAGACTGGATAGGAATGGCACATTCACTAGAGATTCGTGTACCGTTAGTGGATCATATTTTATTAAGCTCAGTAGTAGGTTTATCAGCTACAGGAAAGATTGGTAGCAAAAAAGACATATTACCACGGACACAATCAATCCCATTTAGTGATCATATAGTTAATCGTACTAAAACCGGCTTTACCATTCCTATCTGGAGATGGCTCAATAATTCAAAAGAATTCTCAGCCTGGAAAAAAAATAAATATCTATGTCACGATAACATTAATGCCAATAAGCGCTGGGCTTATTGTGTTCTTGAGCAATGGCGGGGTATGAATGATATATTAAAATAATACTTCATACTCCGTAAACAAAAGTGATTCGATTAATTCATATTCTAAAGGAACTCAATCTCTATTCCATAACAGTAGTTCGGATCATCAATCCAAGACTATAGTTCTAAAAAAGCATATGACAAGAATAAACAATTTCTTATGATTCCGCGACCGTCAATACCTTAAGTTGCAGTGATTCGTATATGATCACCTCCCGTTTTGCAAAGGTCTCTTCCCATGAAAACTTTTTAGTAAATTATGTCTCAAATATCAAAAATTGTTTATCTAATTACATCCCATACTTTGCCTACTCAAGTTATACGTTTAATTCACACTTTAAGGCGACTAAGTCCCGATTCAATTATTGCAATCCATCATGACCAATCAAAATCTACTCTTCTCGAAGATGATGTAACAGATGTCAAGAATGTTTATTTAATCCCGAATCCTCTTATTGTGGAATGGGGTGGCATCTCTCAAGTTGAATGTTTTTTGCATTCTATTAGATGGTTAACAGCCAATATTTCTTTTGATTGGTTAGTTCTAATATCCGGTCAAGATTATCCAATCGCAAGCTTAAATCAATTTGAAACACAACTATCAACTTCGCCTTTTGATGGTTACCTTGGGTACTTTCCGATATTGGGTGAAGGAGGGAATAACTGGCCTGAAAATGCAGGAAAAAAAAGATACTTTTTCAAATATATAACATTTCCTCATTTTAGTTACTATTACCGTATACCAATCTTAATTCAAAATACTATTACAAAGACTTTAACTTTGATCAATAAATCGGGAATATTGAACATCATCATTGCCGCGA
>CAMDOP010000382.1 GCA_945903675.1 Crenothrix polyspora | reverse complement strand
CCTGCAAGTACTGAAATTATTCAGAAAGTTCAGCAATTACGACAACAAAATGGTATCCAAATATCACCTAAGAAGTAATTCAATCTATATTAAAGATACCGACATACCTCATAACAAACTAGGTATCATTAGCGCTGAAGAATTACATGCCCTGTTTTAGTTGACCATTACAAATGCTTCAAGGTTCGATAGGCCGAGTGACTTTTCATAGCGCTTTCATAGCGTAATATGATTAGAATAAGCATCTAAATAATTTAATAGGGTGAACAATGAAAGTATGTCAATCTTGTGGCTTCGAACGTAAAAGTTCTGATAAGAAATGTCCTTCATGCGGCGATCTTTACTTAACCCTAGCAGAACTTATTGCAGAGGAAGAAGCCAATGATGAAAAGCGTTCATTTAAGGGCCTATGTAAACGGATAATTAATGCTGAAAGCAGTAAAGATGCTTTTTTACTTGAGATTGAGCTGATAAAAGCAGAGCTTACAAAAAAAAGTGTTTTTACTATTTTTTTGATTGTCTCTTTTGTATTCGCGCTAGTCCTTTCGGTATTGTAAAAACAAAACATGATGTCAAGAGATCTCGCCACTTTGTGCTAACAGGGCTTATCATCAGCAGGCGAAAATTTCACAATCACACTTTCTGTTTCACCGTGATTAATGGGTAAAATCGAAGTCGTGAATTTAGGCTGCTCTCCTCCCGCACTTGATCCAGCAGTTGTGCCGGCCATAGCCTCTTCTGCTAATTCCACATAACGCGTTTCACGTTCGTTTGCATGTATAGGCATTACCGGTGAGGCTAATGATTGATAAAAACGCTCCAGCGATTCATGATGATTTCCCTTTTTTGATTAATTTATTAAGTATATCAACCTATCTGGGTGTCTGTTTTTATTAGACCACTACAACCTAATCGAAGTACTTATTTATCACTCGTCATCAACTCTCTTAAAGAACGAAATAATCTTGAATACTGTATTTCATGACGACTACTTACTAACGCCAATCCAAACACGCTTTATCAAAAATTTGCGACAGAACCTTATTTATTAGGCTTAAGAGTTTTTTCTATTTTTACTTTGTCTGAGTAGCTCAGTTGTGTCCATAAAAGCCAAAGTAAGGAGCAAATGAGAACGCCAGCAAAAGCATAAAACCAAGCTACTACGGTAGCTGTAATATAAATCAACAATCCAAACAGGTAAGCTACCCTTATTTTACTTATCAAGGTTGGATCAACATCATTACGAATAGATTGGGGTGACGCTACCGCTGAAAGTAAAAGCTGGTAAGAAATATTGGTTAGCACATAAGTGCCGCAATAAACTACGGCCGCAGTATTTGCCCCAGGACCATTCAAGTGCTGTGCCAGTAATGCAGTCGGAAATGGGATAAAAGTCACAAGTAAAAGCAAAAAGCCATTTGCAAAGAGAAATCTTGGTGTCGCATGTTCCGCTAGGGTAAACAAGCCATGATGATTGATCCACAACACTAAAATAGTCGCGAAACTTCCTATAAACGCAAAAAATGAAGGCCATAATATCAATAAAGCCCTCGCAAGCTCTTGATTTGACTGGCCTATGAAGGGCGGCACCTTGATTTCAAGAATTAGTAAGGTGATCGCGATAGAAAACACACCATCGCTGAATGCTTCGGTTCGTTCTTTACTCATGATAAGAGCTCCTAGATTTACTAAGAAAATACCTCAGCTGTTTGTCAGTCTATATTAAGATTCAATGTATCGCAATATGCACAATGCCTAGCCTTGGCATTATGTCGACCACCTAAAATCTGTCCAACTCTCTGGATTATATTAATAGTACTTTGTGCAAGTAACCACTATAGATGTATAGAGGCTTAAAATTTATTCAATAATCAAATTGGCTAATATAAGTTATTGATGAGAATAATCATCAGTTTTTCTAAAAGACTATAGTCTGTGCAATCATATTTTTAAGGTGAGACAGCTCATTAGATATGAATCATCTTTCCCCCTTTTATTTCTAAAATAAACAAATAACGTAAAAATCATTTTTATTCGTTAACTAATTTGTGAGGCTGTGCTGCAATAGCTAATAAAATAGCATGAAGATATTTTATTTTTTAATACGACTCCTGAGCACTGCAATGCTTAATCTTTTTGAAAAAATAGCCGCGTAAGCAGCTATTTTAAAGTTTCAATTTTATTTTCTGAAGTTCCTAGAAATTATCCTTAACAATTTTTATAGTCGTACTAACTTTGCAAAAAAATCAATAAATAAAATCTAGAAACACCTATTATTTAATATAATGAACAATTAAAAATAAAACTATTGTTAAGCCTAACCCACAATGAATAACACCTTTAATACTTGCATAAGGTGTCATCTTTCCACCAGCAGGTAGTTTTTGTAATGCCTTAATGTTTTTTAGTAAGGGATAGGCTCCGTTATATTCCAAAGCAAGAATAATTAACACTGCTATAAGAAAAGCAAACAGGTTAAAACTGTGAGGAAAATGAGAAGAAGCTCCCATAAAATATAACATTGGAACTGAAAACAAAGCATTAGTTCTTGATGCTAATCCCGCTGTTGCAAGTGCTTCAGCGGCTTCAGGTAATGCTTCGCCACCGTTAGCCACTTGAGTTGTCGATGCAATGACTATTTTTTGATTTGGATAAATGATTAACCAAACATTTGTAAACATCATAATACCTAATAGAGAGCCTACATAAATATCAATAGACCCACCACCACCCCTGATACCAAGCATACCAAGTCCAGTCAACAGCGTAACTACAGCCCCCCAACGAAACCAACAAAGTGCACGCGGAACTAATTTTTGAATAACATCCGATTTAGCAGCCGCTTCTGCTTCTTTAAAAAACTCACCTTGTACAAGATTAAAATAGTACAGTAAACCAATCCAAGTAATACCTGCTAACAAATGCCCCCATCGCAAAAGCATTTCATAACCTGCAGTTGTAGAAACTAACTCCATAACAACCTCCTCATTTATAATAATTATTGATGTTCATCACGCTCTTTTTTTGTCACAGCTATATTGATATCATATTTTTTTATCATAAGCCAACCAAAAAAACTTCATTCTTGTAACTATTCACCGTATTTTAAGCAAATAATAAACTACTGTTTTCGAAGTATAAAATCAGCTAAAACATCATCTAATAAAAGCGTCAGTTCCTGAACTGCTGAAACATCACTTTTCTTACACGTAGACAAATAACTGAGGACACGGCAAAAAATATCAGTACCTTCATGATACCGATAGCAGCCAGATATTTTTTTATGCACCTTGATCATCCTAATCTCATTATCCCCCTGATTATTCGTAAAAGGGACAATTGGGTTGGTCATCATTTACACTAATGTCACTATCGTTAGCAAAACCTACTACAAGTCATGGAGAAAAGTGCGTAAAAAAACCATAAAAAATCAATATGACCTGCATGCCAGCTTCGGCCCCAATCAGCGCCTTGACTATGTTTAATATACTATTTAGAGTTCGCTCAAAAACTCAGATGCCAATAATTCAAATAACCCTTCGTCATTAATCTGACTGGCGTTATGAAGATCCGTTTTGTCTTTTGTAATAAAAATTCGATGTGCTTGTTGATACAGCGCTGAACAATTTCGAGCACAAA
>CAMDOP010000381.1 GCA_945903675.1 Crenothrix polyspora | reverse complement strand
TAAATACTGCAACGATTTTCACCGATGGCATGGGCCACGTTCATTAATAAAGTGCCGGAACCGGCGGAAGGATCATAACAACTGACATTTTTAATCTGGCCTTGTAGGGCTATGGGCACCAAAATTTCCGCCATAATGCGTGCTACGGCATGAGGCGTGTAATATTCGGCATATTTACCACCGCTATTACTGTTGTAGTCTTTGATTAAGTATTCAAAGATGGTCGCGTAAAAATCGTATTTTTGGTTAAAGATACGCTCAAAACTAAACTCGACTAATTTATTAATGATGGCCTTGCAGAAACTATCACGCTTAGAGCCATCCGAAATAAACTCACTGACCCGATCAAACAAGCGAATTTTCTCACCGCCATCGGTCATCACCGAGAACACCTCGTTATTGGTCACGGCAATATCCATTAAGGTATCGTCAAATAACTTGTCAAAATCAGCAGCGTTTTGTTGGCTAAATAGATAGCCGATAAAATGCACAGGTTTTAAACGCGCGGTATTGGCCGGCATGGTCATCTGTAACATTTCCAGCTCATCGCTAGTCATTGCTGAAAGTGCGGCTTCCCATTGCTCGGCGTTAGCGATGGTTGTATCTAGCTTTTTAGCTTCAAAAGCGAATTTATCGTTTAAGAATTTATACAAAAACACCTGGGTGATGATCTTGAACTCGTTACCATCATTGCCTAAACCATAATTGGCGCAAATACCTTTTAAACTATCAATTAACTCTTTGGTTTTTTGTTGAAACTCAATTTCTACCACGTAGGGGAATCCTGTATTAAATTTATTGATGCTGATTCCCAAGCTCCGCTTGGGAATCCAGATGCTGCAAGCTCTAGCTTGCTTTATTTTGGGAAGCTAAAGCTTCCAAGGCCGCGTTCCCAAGCAGAGCTTGGGAACGAGCCTAAAGCTGTTTTACTCCAACCATTATAGAATGCTTAACTTAATGGCAGACACACCACCTACCACGCCCGCGCTCCCGTATTATATTCATGCAAATATTCAGCGACGATTAAGTGATTAATAGATCGTGCCGTGTCTGGATTAAGCTTGAGGTCTTGTTGAGTATTAAACTGACGTATTACTAAAGGCATCATCAGGCGTTCAAAGTAGCTTTCATTATCCATTATTTGGCTGTTTTCCAAAACCTGCTCATCTATATCGTGCTTAACGCCTGATAAGGCTTCAAAGATATGCCGCTCATGGTTAGAAAAACCACCCTGCTCTAGCAAGCGCTTATGAAGTCGGGTGTATTTAGGATCGCCTTGATATTTTTGTTTAAGCTGGTTATTTTGACGATTGAGTTCTTTAACTTGCTCATGGATTTTATCGAGAGCGCCAATATTAGTGTTCATTTCTTCTTGCGTGACTTCGCTTAAGTTTTTCTTTTTAAATAAGCGTTCTAATTCTGCTTTGAGCGATACAAACTTAGGATCTTGTTGATCAAAATTACTGGCTAAAGCTTCACGCGTGCGTCTTAAAGTATCTTTTAACTTGTCGGCTAAAACTAACTCTGCTTCGCCAATTTTAACAAACTTAAAAATGACGTCTTCTAAAGCGACATTAAGCAAATTTGTGGTGTCTGTGCCTTTTTCTATCGCGGCTATTTGATTAAGTAAATCCAGATGATTGCTGGCTTCTCGATACAAGACATTTAGCTTTTGAAAGTCCAGCTGCGCTAAAAATTCATCATCAACTTGTAAGCGGATAATGTTGTATAAACTTCTCGCATCCGCTAGGGCTTTTTTAATGGCCAGTACTGCATCACGGTCTTGTATTTCATTAATTTGCTGAGAAAAGTTTTCTGCATTTTTTGTATCAAAGCGAAATAACGCATCTTTAATGGCATTAATCTCTGCTTTGATTTCATCTTGCGACTTAAAAAGATGTGAGTAATGCTCTAATTCATCACCTAATTCTGCTTGTAACTCATCAAAATAGGCTTTATTGGTGACATCGAATTCTTTTTGTATATCGGCAAAATCAACAATATAACCATAGCGAAAGTTTTTGTAAGTTCGATTGACGCGGGTCAAGGCTTGCAACAAATTGTGTTTACGAATCACTCGCCCTAGATACAATTTCTTTAAACGCTTGGCATCAAAACCTGTGAGCAGCATGTTATAGACGAATAGAATATCAATCTTACCGACTTTAAAATCTTCAACCCATTCATTGCGCTCTTGTTTTGTGCCAATATCATGCAAGATCAATTGGGCGCTTTTAACTTTATTGTCTTGTTGCCGCTTTACTTTATAACTTGGCGTAGGCTCACTCACCTTGGCATCTTCTACCTTATGAGTCGCATAAACCTCGTTAAAAATAGTAAACATTTGCTTGGCTTGTTCTGAGCTATCGCAACTAACCATGCCGCCAATACTGGCATCATTCATGGCGCCCCGACTCTTTTCAAAGTCCGTGATAATTTAGGCTAACATGGGTTCAACAAAACGAGCATGGGCATAAAGCTGTTTTTTATCGATGTCGCCTTGCGCCACTTCGACTTCTTTTAAGGCTTGCTGTAGTGCTATTTTGTAATGGCTGGCAATTTCCTCACGAATTAAACGCAATGTGTAACCATCAGCTATGGAGGCGTTGTAATAATATTTGTGAATATAATCGCCAAATAACACCCGTGAATTGTAATCTTCGCCTAATAAAGGTGTACCGGTTAAGCCGATCTTGATGGCATTCCTATCTGATTGATCTAAATTGGCTAAAAAACTGCCTTTTGGATTATAACTACGATGCACTTCATCGAGGAAATACACCCGTTGAATGGCGACATCATAATCTAAGGTTTGCAAGACATCCGGATCATCTTTAAATTTTTGGATATTAACGACGGTGATTTCAGGCTTGCCAGTGTTGTTATGTAGCACTTTGGTGGCTTTAATGGCGGTAGAAAAGGCTTCGCGTGAGCTAATGCTATGCACAATTAAGCCACGACTGGTAAATTCTCGTTGGGCTTGGGTTAATAAATCTAAGCGATCAACGATGAAATAGAACTTTGGAATGATGTTTTTGCGTTGATAATAATCTTGTAAAAAGCGGACGTTATAGTAAGCCAGCGCCGTTTTTCCGCTGCCTTGGGTATGCCAAATAATGTCCTTTTTAACACCCGCCTCCAATTTCTTTTCAATCGCCTTAGTTGCAAATAGCTGAGGATAGCGCATGACATGCTTTTGCACGCCGTCGGCTTCTTGTACATAGGCTAAGGCATATCGTAAAACGAAGGCTAAACGATCATGGCTAAGTAAAGAGGTTCACAGCCTATTAGTGGGTTTATCGGGGGATTTATTGCTTAGAAATTCTGGGTTATTCTTGATGACTTCAAGATTATTATCTTTGAGTAGGCTATTTTCTACAGCGTCATCGTGTGCTTTTAATAAATTGCTAAGATTAAGTGTTTCTTCTTCTCGAAAGTAATTAAACACCGGCTGGTAATAGGAGCTACTAGCATAAAAAGCACCTTGTATGGGTTCTGGCGAGCCATCTTCATAGTCCATATTATTAGAGAACAGCATTAATTGAGTGATATTTACAAAGCGCCGAAATTTTGGGTTTTGAAAACGTTTATTAATGCGCTCACGTTCTGCCAAGACTCCATCTTGATTGTTGGGTTTTTTGACTTCGATAAAAACTAGGGG
>CAMDOP010000380.1 GCA_945903675.1 Crenothrix polyspora | reverse complement strand
GTTACCCAGTGTCATCGTTACCATCCGCGAAGGCGCGCGTTCGCTAGATCAAGATTTATTAGACATGGCACGTTGCTTTCGTTTTAGTCAGCGTAAAACCTTGGTGCATGTCATCTGGCCACAATTGCATCCGTTTGTCATGGCCGCTACACGTTCCGGCTTAGCACTTATCTGGAAAATCATTCTGGTCGTGGAGTTATTAGGTCGTAGTAATGGCATGGGCTATCAACTGCATTTGTTTTTCCAGATGTTTGATGTCGCCAGCATTTTGGCTTATACCATCGCTTTTGTCGGCGTTATTCAACTGATAGAGCTCATCATTTTAAAACCCTTAGATAGAAAAGCATTACGGTGGCGACGATGAGCGATATTCAAATCAATATCATCAACAAAACCTATCCGGCCATAGAACAAGCAGAAGCTCATACCGCCATTGCCGATCTTAACTTGACACTTAAATCGGGTGAGTTTATTTGTCTGGTGGGACCTTCAGGATGTGGAAAAACCACCTTATTAAATATCATTGCCGATTTAGACAATGATTACCAAGGAAACATAGGTCTAAGTCAGCAATCAGCTCGACCTAAAATCGGTTATATCTTTCAAAATCCACGCTTATTGCCATGGCGTACGGTGCGCGAGAATATAGAATTAGTAGTAGATGATCCCTTATCCATTCATATCATTGATAGTTTACTTGAGCTGATGCAATTAACCGCATCACAACATGTTTACCCAGAACGGTTGTCTTTAGGCATGAGTCGTAGAGCGTCTATCACACGCGCTTTTGCCGTTGAGCCAGACTTATTGTTAATGGACGAGCCTTTTGTATCACTGGACGCCCCTACCGCACGCCAAGTCAGAGCCCTATTGCTAAGCTTGTGGCAACAGCGCCCACATACGGTATTATTTGTCACTCATGACTTACGTGAAGCCATTGCGCTGGCAGATAGAATCATTTTTTTATCAGCCTCGCCCATGTCTGTCATCAGCGAAATCAGTGTGCCTATTCCTAGAGCAGAACGCCATGACGAAACCGCTATAGAAACTTTCAGACAACAACTGCTTAATGATTACCCAGCTATCAAGCAGTTGTTGTAAATGTTCTTTATCAGCGCCCTAAGCGTTGCTCTGTTAGCAAAACCTGTTGCGTGGTTTGCAAGACGGTATCAGGATTCAGACTCATTGAAACTATGCCTATTTCAACCAAAAAATCAGCCATTTCTGGATAATCGGAGGGTGCTTGTCCACACAGACCACAATGTTTGCCATTTCGTTTTGAGCCTTCTACTGCTAAGCGAATCATTTCTTTAACGCCGGGATCACGTTCGTCAAAATCTTCAGCCAGAATAGCAGAATCTCTATCCACACCTAAAGTTAGCTGTGTTAGATCATTTGAACCTATAGAAAAGCCATCAAAATGTTGAGAAAAGGCATCAATCGAAATAACGTTATTGGGAATCTCGCACATCACATAAATTTCTAGGCCATTTTCACCGCGGGTTAAACCTAGCTTGCTCATGTAAGCCAATACTTTTTGCGCTTCTTGTACACGTCGACAAAAGGGGATCATCAAAATAACATTAGTCAGCCCCATATCATCTCTTACCCGTTTCATGGCAGCGCATTCTAATGCGAAGCCTTCCGCATAAGCTGGATGCGTATAACGCGAGGCACCGCGAAAACCAATCATAGGATTGGCCTCATCAAATTCAAAGTCACGGCCACCCAATAAGGTCGCGTATTCATTGGTTTTAAAGTCTGACATACGCACGACCACAGGCTTAGGGTAAAAAGCTGCGGCTATCGTACCTACACCTTCAGACAAACGTTCAATAAAGAAATCTTCAGGCTTTGGGTAGTTACGTGTTAGTTCATTAAGTTGTTCACGTGCGTTGACATCTTGCACACGCTCAGGATGTATTAAGGCCATCGGATGCGCTTTGATATACTCGGTAATAATAAATTCCATACGTGCCAAGCCCACGCCATCATTAGGCAGAAAACTGGTTTTAAAAGCCAGCTCTGGATTACCAAGATTGAGCATGATTTTAGTTTTCGGACGCTTTAGTCCTGATAAATCAGTGGTCTTTATGTCGAAATCCAATATACCGTCATAGACTTTGCCATTATCGCCTTCTGCACAAGATACAGTGACAGGCGTATTATTTTTAATCGTTGTCGTGGCATTATCACAACCAATAACGGCTGGCACACCCAGTTCACGAGAAATAATGGCGGCATGGCAGGTACGTCCGCCCCGATTAGTGACTATTGCCGAAGCAATTTTCATTATCGGCTCCCAATCCGGTGTTGTAATATCGGCGACCAGTACATCACCCGCTTTGAAAGTACCTAATTGACTGACGTTCTCAATAATACGCGCATTACCGGTAGCGATTTTACTACCTACGGAATGACCCGTAACGATGGCAGTGGCTTTGCTTTTTAGCGTATATTGCTCCAGTATCATTCCGCTTAATTGGGAGACTACTGTTTCTGGTCGTGCCTGAACAATATAAAGCGTGCCATCAAGGCCATCTTTGGCCCATTCCATATCCATAGGCTTTGCTTGCCCTGCTTTAGCGCTGTAATGTTTTTCTATCTTGATGGCATAATCGGCTAGAGTTAAAACATCTTGGTCGTTAAGGCAAAAACGATTACGTTCTTGTTCCGAAGTGACGACATTGTGAGTCGATTCACGAGTACGGCCATCGCTGTATATCATTTTTATCTTTTTCGCACCCAAACTGCGCTTTAATACCGCACGATGACCTAGCTCAAAGGTTGGTTTATGCACATAAAACTCATCAGGATCAACCGCGCCTTGCACAACATTCTCACCCAAACCATAAGCGCCGGTAATAAACACCACATCGCTAAAGCCTGATTCGGTATCTAAGGAAAACATCACGCCACTGGCATCAAGATCTGAGCGCACCATCTTCATAATGCCAATTGATAAGGCTAATTTAAAATGATCAAAACCCTGATCAATACGATAATGGATAGCGCGATCGGTAAATAAACTAGCAAAGCAGCGCTTACAGGCTTCTAACAAGGCTGTTTCACCACGTATATTCAAAAACGTATCTTGTTGTCCAGCAAAGCTGGCGGTGGGCAAATCTTCAGCCGTTGCCGAACTGCGTACTGCAACACTCATATCATCGCCATATTGCTGCTGCAACTGCGTATAAGCGTTCAGTATTTGTGCTTCAAGATCAGCAGGAAACGTTGCTTTATAAATAAGGTCTCGAGCTCGACGAGCACGGCTTGCCAAATCCGCCATATTATCAGCTTGAAGATCATCTAAAATCTCATGTAAAGGCTGCCAAGCTTGGGACTCTGCCAACAAATAACGGTAGCCTTCAGCCGTCACAGCAAAGCCATTGGGTATCTGTATGCCTTGCGGCGTTAAAGCTTGGTACATTTCACCCAAAGAGGCATTTTTCCCACCCACTAAGGGTACGTCATCTATCGTTAATTCATTAAACCAGCGTATATAGTTTGTTTGATCAGACATAACAATTCCTTAAATTTCTACAACGATGGAAGTCACATTTTTGTATTTAATATCAGCAACAGTCATTTGTACGGTAAATAAGGATAACTGACAAAAGCATCGACAGTCGACCACTAACAAAATTTAAACAATAGCTAACTATGCAAGCTTATTGT
>CAMDOP010000379.1 GCA_945903675.1 Crenothrix polyspora | reverse complement strand
ATAACGTCACGCATTATAAAACTCAATGGCGTGCGGTCAATAGTGATAGTTCCTGGCGAGAAGGAGAGCTTGATTGTGCGGGACGACTTTGGTTGAGATTGCAGAATTCTGCAGCCAATATTGAGGTTTTTCGCAAACAGGTTTTTGTCTTACCTAAAGGGTTTAGTATTCTATCGACTATTGGCGAAGGAATAACGGCAGGAAGCTATCGCCTTTCTGGATTAATGGGGGCGAAGGTAACGATTGATTCTGGTCAACAATTGTTGATAACGGCCCAAGGTATCGAAATTGTTTGTCCTTTGTTACAAGTGACTACGTTACCTAATGTAAAAGCGAGTTTACATTGGCCATCTGGATCATTATCCATTAATTTGCCTTATCCTCAGCGTGGAGCCTTATTTGAGTTGGCGGGGAAAATGCTTGAACGTAATGACTGTATACCTCTTGATCGATTAGGTGGTCTACGACTGTTGTTACAAGATCATTTGGGGGGTAAAGGTTACCATTTTGAAGGTGAACTCATTACTAATAACCCTTTAGATGATGGTTTGCCTTGTTTGCATTTTAGCGATCGGCTGCCATTATTTGATTTAGGACGTTATGAAACTACGTTATTAATTTGGCAGGATCGGATTGTTTCTTTGTTAAATAGTAGTCGGTGTCTTGATGCTCGTGTGCGTTTAGAAATTATTTCCGCTCAGGGGGAGTGTCTGGCGTGTTTACAAATAGCCCGATTTGATTGCTCTTTTGAACCTAATTACTCAGCCTGCTTAGTTAGTTTATCAGCGGACGATACTCATCGTTTAGGGGACGGTTGGCAGCAGCGATTACGTCTGGAAATGATCCCGTTGTGGGCTCCTGCTAGTGCTCCTCTATCCCTTGAAGTAAATGTTGAACGTACTGGCTGCTGGAATGTACCCGATAATTTGCCAGACGGCCCTTGGTGGATTATTGGTCGAGATGGAGACTGGGGGCGATTTAGGCCTTTGTTGTGGGTAATTAGTAAAGTGGGTGCAACGATTACCGAAGAAACGGATAGGTCCAAGTTGGTAACTGCTATTCGTACATCTGATTGTGAACTTCGTGAATTATTATTGACAGAGGCGCTGCAAGAACTCGGTGAAAATCCTGATCACCCTGATTGGCCAAGATTATTTGATTTAATTCGGCTGTCACGGGAGTTTCCAGCTAGCGCTTTGGATGTATTGACTAAATTAGTATTGTTTCCAGAGACCTTAGCGCTGGCTTTATTTAAAGCTGATGATGAGTTGTTTTCATGTGTATGGGAATTTGCTGAACAAATGCCGTTTTCATGGAGTTTATTACCTATAGATTGCTGGTTAAAGACATCACGTTTATATTTTAAAAGTCTTAGTGACGCGTTAGGTGATATGGACGCTAATGGTGATTTTATTTTTACCATTTTTCAACAATTCAGGGAGCGGACAACCTCTAGGCGAAGTTATTGGTCTGCTCTATGTGATTGGCTTCAGGAAACTCTTTTTATTGAACGACCTTTACATAATAATTTGTTAAAAATCGCACGTATGCTACCTAATTTTTTTAATGAGCAACTGACTCAAGCAGAACAAGATTTACAAGGTCGTCATGATGCTGAGGAGCAGTGGCCACAAAGTACAGAAGTGATGCAAAGAGCAACGTTAGGTCTTGTTGATGCTGAGCATCAGTATCAACGGCTTAACCCGCACAATCGACCCATTCGCTGCGCACCTTTTGTTGCTGCTTGCTTGAGCATTAACGGTAATCGGGGCGTACTACCAAATGAAGTAGGTGAATCGGACAAGTCTAAGTTAACTCAATTTAATCCTTATGTTATTACAGATAATTTAATTTATGAGCTTCGCCAATTACGCCCTTTTGATACGGAATGGTTTGATCAAGCTTATTCTATCGCTTTGGCCATTGAATTATCACGTTTACCATTGGAATCTGCGTAATGACTAGCCCATTTTTTTATACCGATCTTACTGAACAATTAAATCTACGTGCTTCACGCGCGGCCTTAGGTTTGCTAGGTTTTCGTAATGATGTCTTGAGAGAGTATTTGCGTGAGTGTTTTGCTCAGGATGCTGGCTTAGAGGGTTCATTTCTCGCTGATCCGGTGTTTGAGACTACTTTTGGTTGGCAACAAGCTCATGTTGGTTTAGGTGGATTGAAAGGTAAGTTATTACATGAAGATTTGGTTAATGCCTTAAATAAACCACAAAAAAAAGACTTAATTGAAGACTATACTTTTTCTGCTACACAGCGACCTTATCGTCATCAGTTAGAGGCATGGAAAGCATTGATTGAAGCTGAGCCAAAGCGCTCAGTACTGGTCACTAGTGGCACAGGTTCAGGAAAAACCGAATGTTTTTTGATTCCAATTTTACATGATTTAGCAGCAGAACTTGAGCAGCGCCAGTCAGTCCCGTTAACAGGGGTACGCGCGTTGTTCTTATATCCATTAAATGCCTTGATCAAAAGTCAAAAAGATCGACTTGTTGCTTGGGCTGAACCTTTTGACGGCAAGTTACGATTTTGCCTTTACAACGGTGATACCCCAGATCAGGGTAAAAGTCCCTGGCTCAGTGAAGTTGCAGATCGGCGTACATTACGTTCAAATCCTCCACCTATTTTGGTTACTAATGCCACCATGCTTGAATACATGTTGGTACGTAATGAAGACCGACCAATTCTTGAGCAATCACAAGGTCAATTACGCTGGATTGTGATTGATGAAGCACATACTTATCTCGGTTCGCAAGCCGCTGAATTGACGTTGTTACTGCGGCGAGTTCTACATGCATTTGGTTGTCAGTCCGAGAATGTGCATTTTATCGCGACTTCGGCGACTTTAGGTGATAGTAGCGAGGAGTCACGTCAACGCCTTGCTGAGTATTTGGCTGATATTGCTGGGGTATCTGTTGATCGAGTGAGTGTTATTGAAGGCAATAGGGAAACCCCTGCATTAGCAGATTCATTACTGCAGGTTAATAATGCTTGCCCTGATATAGAAGCTTTGCTGGCTTTGTCGCCGGAACTGCGATTTATAGCTTTGGCACAGGATGCCAAAATGCGACATTTAAGATCCCAACTGACTCAAAAAGCAGACCGCTTAAGTCATATAAGTGAAATGTTGCATCAAAGAAAAAGCCCTGAAATACGTAATGTAACGCTCAAGTTACTTGATTTATGTAGTCAAGCAAAAAATGAAAAGGGTGAGCCATTTTTACCACTACGAGGTCATCTTTTTCAGCGCACCTTAAATGGCCTGTGGGCTTGTGCAAGCGCGAACTGTGAGGGGCGTAAAAACACCCTATTAGATGCTGATAGCTGGCCATTTGGTGCCGTATTTTTTGAGCGTCATGAGCATTGCCCTCATTGTAAAACACCGGTTTTTGATGTGGTGCAATGTGGTGAATGTGGTGCTGAATATTTATCCGCAGTTGAAACTAACCTGCAGGGTAAAGAATACCTGATTCAGCATAAATATAACCAAGATGAGGATGAGTTTCAACATGAAATAGAACCTTTAGACGTTGATGAAGAAGCTGATTCAGAAAAAGCGTCGAATAACGGAGGAAACTTATTCCGTTTGCTGTCAGAAAAATCTTTAGCAACAGTTACTAATATAGGCTTAGCAAGTGACGGATTACTTGACTGGTCACTTAAACAAGGTG
>CAMDOP010000378.1 GCA_945903675.1 Crenothrix polyspora | reverse complement strand
TTCAATTAAGGTTAGTAAATGATAACTAAAAACATACTCTATTCGCTACCTAAAATTGCTGTCATTATCCTAAACTGGAATGGAAAAGAAGACACGCTTGAATGCTTAGTCTCTGTCAAACAACTCGACTATACAAATTACGAAATAGTATTGGTAGACAATGGCTCAACAGATGATTCGGTGGATGCGATTTTAAAACAACACCCAGATGTAACAATTTTGCAAACGGGTATGAATCTTGGATATGCAGGTGGCAATAATGTTGGGATCAATTGGGCGCTTGAAAAGGATGCCGATTATATTCTGTTATTAAATAATGACACTATTGTAGCGACAGATTTATTGAGTGCATTTGTCGATGCAGCCAAATTATTACCTTCTGGTTCTATCTTGGGTGCAAAAATCTATTTTTACGATAATCCAGATACTCTCTGGTTTGCTGGAGGTCGTTGGAGAAAGGAAATAAACAGTTGTGAACACATAGGTTATGGCCAACCCGATGGTGTTGAATTTAATAGTAAGGTGGAAGTGGAGTATATAACCGGTTGTGCGTTGTTTGCAGATGCTGCGACTTTTAAAGAGGTAGGATTATTGGATGAAGATTTTTTTCTTACCTATGAAGAGACCGACTGGTGTTATCGGGGGCGGGCAAAAGGCCACCATTGTATCGTTATTCCAGAAGCCAAGCTTTGGCATAAAGTTTCTTCGTCTTTTGGAGGCGCCGATTCCCCTATAATCAATTATTTTATAACCCGTAACAAATTACTCTGGGCAAAAAAGTACTTTAGATTTTCAGAACGATTGAGTTTACATAAAAAAACAATCCTAATTTTACGAGATATTCTATTGACATCTTGGGTTTGGGACGACAGCGGGTTGCCTTTAGCAAAGAAAATACTCTGGTCTTTTTCAAGTTGGATAAAGACTGTTAAACGAAATGCAGCCAATCCCATCAATAAGTCTACCTTGCTTGGTTTGCGTGATTACTATCTAGGAAGATTTGGTGATTGTCCCGACGAAATTAGAAACATTGGGAAATTAAACTCTTAAATTTAAACATGAAAATATTATTTATCTCACCGACACCAACACACCCCCAAAATGCGGGTAATAGGGCAAGAATATTTAAAATGGTGGAGTTATTCAAGGAGCAAGGGCACGATGTCAGTTTTGTATACTCTAATCAAGAGCATTCTGATATCGAAGGTATGCGAAACTATTGGGGAGACAGCCTTTATGTTGTTGACTACTCAGCGCCGCTACGTCAAAAAAAAATTAAATGGCTTGATGGACTTCTAAATAAGCTTAATAAAGATAGGTCATATTATTCCAGTATTGATGATTTTTATAACCAAAATCTTGATGGCTTTTTGCATGAACTTACCTTGAAAAATATATTTGATATTGTTATTGTCGAATATGTTTTTTTATCAAAAGCGTTTCTAAATTTTCCAGTATCAACACTTAAAGTGTTAGATACACATGATGTCATGACTAACAGGCATAGACTTTTTTTGGATAACGGAAAAAATCCTTCATGGTATTCAACATCTGCCGCGCAGGAACAAAAAGGCTTGAATCGTGCCGATCATATTATTTCCATCCAAGATAATGAAAAAAATCATTTTAGTAAATTAACCTCTAAACCTATTACAACAATTGGTCATTTAGTTGATATTTATCCAATGGATTTAGCTAGCAGTCCTCCAAGAAAAAAAATTCTATTTTTAGGGTCAAATAACCCTAGTAATGTTTTTGGACTTCAACGCTTTATCGCTGAAACATTTCCTTCTTTAAGAGTATTAATCCCTGATCTTGAACTTGTTATAGTAGGGTCAGTATGTTCTAGAGTCTTGGATCAAGAAGGTATAGTGAAGATGGGAGAAATGACAAATCTTGAATCAATTTATGATCTATCTGATATTGTCATCAATTCGCTTACTATAGGTACTGGTTTAAAAATAAAATCAATAGAAGCTTTAGGATTTTCTAAAGCACTAGTATCAACTTCAGTGGGTGCTGATGGTCTTGAAGATGGTATAGGATCAGCCTTTCTTGTAGCAAATAATACAGAAGAATTTTGCAATGCACTTAATTTAATTATTTTTGATGCTAAGACTTATTTAAATCTATGTGGCAACGCAGCTAAATTTTCTGAAATTTGGAACAAGGGTGTTAAGAACGAGCTTTGTAATTTGCTTATTTCTAATAAGTAGTATGCGGTTTGCATATTTAGCAATACGATGAAATGCGCTAAAACATGATGTAAGGTCCATCAATCATGGATGATACAAATTGTAAACGGCTGATTAGTCGAGCACGAGAACTTAGAAAATTAATTTACTAACGATGAAAATATTAATTATTTCCAGCAATATTCCTATGCCAGACCGAGCATCGGGTGAGCTTAGGTTTTATACCTTGTTAAAACTTATGGCTGAAACGCATCAAGTTACCTTATGTCCTTTTAACTTAGAAGGGCAAAATAAGGAAATGGGTGTAACTACTATAAATTCTTACTTAGAACAGCTAAAAGCTATCAATGTCCATCTTGGAATGACAGATGTTTTAACTACGCTCGGAAATGAGCAGTTTGATCTGGTTATTTTTGAGTTCTATCACACTGTCCGTAGGTATATTGATTTTGTTAGATTTCACCATCCTCAAGCGCTTGTTTTAATTGACTCGGTTGATATTCACTATAATCGTTTTTTTTCAAAGGCCATCCTAACGGGCAAGCTTTCAGATTTTGAATACGCAGAAACAATCAAACAACTAGAGCTTGCGGCCTATCAGCAAGCCGATTTAATTATCGCAGTTACTGAGGATGATGGACATCTTCTTAAAAAAGATGCGCCACGCTCACAAATAGGTCTACTGCCAAATATTCACCGTATCCCTGAATTTATAGGGTCTCACCCCCCTTACACTAAACTAATTTTTGTGGGCACATTTAATCATGAACCCAATATTGATGCGGTTCTTTATTTCTGTAATGAGATATTCCCGCTTTTATTAAAAATGAATTCAAACTTTACATTGGAAGTCATTGGTCCAAATCCTCCAGAATCCGTTAAAGCCTTACAATCCCATAAAATTATTATTCGAGGTTTTGTAGAAAACCTTGAGGAATGTTATCGCACAGCCCATATTTCTGTTGCCCCATTACGCTTCGGCGCAGGAATGAAAGGTAAAATAGGCGAAGCACTAAGTTTTGGCCTTCCTGTCGTGACCACAAAAATTGGTGCTGAAGGTTTTGGCTTATCGCCTAGTGAAAATATTCTGATCGCAGAGACACCCTTGGATTTTGCAGAGTCAATTTTGCAATTAAGCCAAGATAATCAGATTTACAAAAAACTATCAACCAATGGATACAATTTTATAAAGAATAATTATTCAGAAGAAGCCACAAGGGCTAGGTTATCAAAATTAATCAATCAAGCTTTGTTAATCTCGCCTAAAAGGCTTGCGGCCCTAACAAGAATAAAGCTCTGGCTGCAATTGATTTATAACCGTTATATAGGCTGGAGATTCCGGCATGTCTAATCCGTTAGTAAGTGTAATCATGCCCGTTTACAACGGAGAGCGATACATTTCAGAAGCAATTGAAAGCGTTTTATCGCAGACATATCAAAATTTAGAATTGATTATTGTCAATGATGGTTCTACTGATAATAGTAAAACGGCAATAGAGTCTTATCTACAAGAT
>CAMDOP010000377.1 GCA_945903675.1 Crenothrix polyspora | reverse complement strand
GATTTTTCACGTTCCTCAGCAATCCAGTTAAGTAGGCTTTGTTTTTCATCGGTCGTTAATCGACCTGCCCAATGCATAGATAAATATAAATGCGGTGGCATACTGTTATTGAGAATGGTTCCTTCTATTCTCGCTAACATTAAAGGAGGTAAAATCTCTTCTCCACTATAAATCGACCTTGAGAGTAACAATCGTTCAGATGCATTTTTTATATCGCTGGCCATTAATTGTTTTGCGATAGGCAATTGTGCGTATATAGGCATACGGGTTAAGCCCGGCGAATGACAATCCACACATTTATTTTGTAAAATCTTTGTTGCGACAGCAAAGCTTTGTGAACTGCCAACTACCGCAGGTATAGACTCATTTTCACCAGACAAGCCCAGTAAATTTGAAAGCGGTAAAAATACCGCGATAGCCACAACAGGCAATAAATATATCTTTTTCATAATGTCATCTTAAAGAGTAGCGCTATTTTTAAAATAGTCCGATTTAATTTATGCCGGCAATCAAAATTACCCGCGATGTTTCTATACATACATTCAAAAATCGTCTAATGATTAACGCAAACCATTTATCCACGATGGGCATTAACAGCCAACATATAACTTTGAGTCGATGCCTCGGACTCGTTGACATCAAAGCACCAAGAATCTGCTGCCTTAATATGGACTGCCTCACTAACAGCTAAGCGCCTACCATTATCTCTAGCTAATATACTCAAAGAAATCGCCTGATCAACAACCTCCCCTAATACCGTGTAATCCATCTTAACGGATGAACCGATATTACCTTCCATCATGATGCCCGACGCAACACCAAAACCACACTGTACTCGGCTATAAATCGAGCTATTGGCGATAAATGCTTTAAATTTTGTTTCAGCATCTACACAGGCAGCAATAGCGGCATCGACTTCATCGGGTGCAAAATGCGCAATAATACAAGCATCGGCATATTTGGCGACTTGTCCACCATATTCAATAAATGAGGTCGTACAAATATCTAAATAAGTATTTATGACTTCAACCAATTCCTTAGTAAAAAATGTCTGATATAAGATAGACATATCGGTCAGGCTACCCGACACCACGACCTTTTCAGTGCTTTTGATAGGAATAGTTAAGGGATTAATGCCTTCCATTAAATACTTAAGCAGCGCCGGCTGCGTATAACGTCCTACTGTATTATAAGATTGGGCAATATTTTGCAGCATCATGCCGATAGCTAATAACATCAAATCATTACTTTCACTCAAAGCTACCGTTTTCATACCCCATTCGGTAAACAATCGTTCTTCACAACCCGTTTCTGAGCTTAATATAGTCACTTCATTATGACGTGGATCTTGACTGATCTTTTCTACCAAAGCATCGACAATGGAAGCATCGCCTTCTAATACTTGGAAGAAATAATCACGTACTGAAATCAATACCCCTGTTACATCTCTTTTTTTATTATTCTCACTAGAGATTCGCCCTATTTCTAAAATCTCTTCTTGATTCAATATCACATTAAGTTTACTGACATAAGTCAAACGCTTCATGCCTAAAGACTCTTCAGGCTGGGCTGTGTCAACTTTATGAGTACTTAAATTACGAATGGCTTTACTCATTAGCCAACCACTTTTAAGCAACGCTTTAAGATCTTCCTGAGTAACCAATTTCAGTTCACAATCAGTAACGCAGCGTATAGTTTCAAGTCGTTTACTTTCATGAGTGGGCATTATTTCACCAAAATAATCACCAGGCCCTAAGTCTCTAATTTTGCGCCCATCTTGCAGGACTTTTAATTGCCCTGAATCTACCGCATAAGCCATTTCTGCAGCATCACCTTGGTGAAAAATCTCATCACCGGCTTTAAAATATAATCTTTGTAACTTCGAGGAGCTTGCTTGCGACAGCACGGTAATATCATTACGGAATGCCAGCACTAAAAACCAATCAATAAGAATACGTAAATTTCTTTCTAAACCTGGTGCCGAGAGTAAATTAGTGAGTCGAGATAAAAACCATGCGGGTTTGCCACTAATAATCAAAAATCCTAGCTTACATAAAGAATATTCTCCTAAGGTGTAAGGTTTAATCATATAGTTTTTTTGCTTATAAGGTTGCGACTCATAACCCTGAGAATGCGCCCACGCATTAAAGCCCGCGCTAAAACCCAAATCAACCCGATCACGCGTAAATACAAACTGGGCATGCGCCAAACTCTTTTCTGTTTCTGTTATCCATATATTACTGAAGGCTAACAAACGAAGTTCGTCATTTATCGCAAATACGCCATCCAATTCACCTGCATGTTTAAAAGGAAGTACCGGTAATTGCAAAGTAGCATTAATTACAAGACCTACGGGTTGACTTTGACCATTGGCAAAAAATAAATCTCGCTGAGTAATGCTGGTAATTTCTTCAAGTAAATGCTCAGTCACGCCGGCTTTATTTAAGCTTTTAGCGCGCTTTAGGCTCATTTTATTTTCAAAATCAGAACTTAATAAACCTTGTTCATTAAATAGATGTACTTGCCAACCTATACGCTGCAATACCGTATAAGAGGATGCTGCGGCGCGTAATATTTGACTAATTTCAACCGCTATTGCTGATGCGCATTCCCCAAACCCCAGTACTGCAAAACTGAGTAATCGTATTTGCTCGGCACTATCTACTTCAAATTCCGCTTCTTCTACTAGATCAAGCACCCGCTGCCTGATACGCAAAGCATCAGCAACTGAATCAATTACACAAGCATGGGCAGCCATACCCGAAATAGTCGCTATATTAGATGTTGGACTCAAAGCAATAATCAAACTATCGTAATGTAACTCGACAATTTCATTATTTTTGCGTTTAGCTATAATCAGCTGTTTTTGTTCATCAATATTTTCTAAATGGCCAACTACCACCGTGGTCTGCTGAATAATACGTCGAAAAGGATTGACCACATTACCGGGTTGCACCGTGCCGCCAATCACTTCCGGCAAAAAAGGTGCAAATAGAAAGTTCGCCTGCTCATGTAGCAAGGTAATCTTAACGTTGGAATACTGACCAATAAGCCGTTCAATTTTAATCGCCGCTTGTAAGGCTGAAAGTCCACCACCGACAATGACAATATGAGCTGCTTTATCTCTAGCAATGGGGCGACGTAAATGCCCTGCTGAATTAATCAAACAGGACAACACTACACCATAAAAAAGTATATGTTCTGTTATCGTTTCAGGCAATAACAAGGCAAAAGTTGAAAACCCAGCAATTAAAAACAATGACAAAGGTCGCAATAATACACCGGCAATCATCAAAATTCCGGCACTAACCTCAACCAAAGCCATCACCAAGGTAAAGGCTTCAGGATTAATCGATAATATGGGTAAATGGTAATGCGTGATAATACCGACAGATAAATTAGGCTGCATCACTTTAAAAAACACACCTAAGTATAATAAAGTCGTGCCTGTCAATATACGCATTATCGCTTGCGCTCGTTGCCTAGGCTGTTCAGCTAACCAAGCATGTAAACCTTGAAATAAAGCGGGGACTGGCAAAGGTAAATAATGTCGCCCTGGACCTTGCAACACTAGATAAAGACTCGCGCCTAACATGGCTCCAATATAAGCCAGTAAAGCCTCACCGTAAAGATAGGCCCCTATAAAGCTAAGTACAATTAATAGTGCCGCAAATAAGCGCACATAAATACCGAACAAAATGGTCAGCCCT
>CAMDOP010000376.1 GCA_945903675.1 Crenothrix polyspora | reverse complement strand
CATGTTTATTATCGTTGGATGAATGAAGTTCCTGTTATTTTTTTAGTAGGTATTATTATGTTGGCTATTGTTAAACCTTTTTAAGTAGTAAGAAAAGAACTATATGAGTCATACTGATTAGTAGTCAATAATAGCTTAAGAATAATGTAAGTAATAAAAATGGTAAAGATTGGTTAAGGTTTTTTAAAGTATTTGAGTAGGACTTACTAATCGTAGGATAGAAGTTTAAATGAAGTTGATTTAATCGAATTAATCTACTAAAAGTCATTTAAGCCAATAAGGCTGAAATTAACTTAAGAGTTAGTTGTGCAGCAACTGATGTGCCGCAGCAACACTCTGGCCCTCTTAAAGCATAGCTAATACGCTTTTATTAGAATAGTGCTAATCAGCTAAACTATCAGCTGCCGCTAATAAAGTCACTAATTCACCTTTTTTATATAAATCAATAATGATGTCACAACCGCCAACTAATTCACCATTAATGTACAATTGAGGATAAGTGGGCCAGTTTGAATACTCCTTTAGAGCTTCACGTAGCTCGGGTTCTTCAAAGATATTCACAGAGATGTATTTAGCTTTACTAGCGCCTAATATTTGTACTACCTGACCCGAGAAACCACATTGTGGGAAATCAGGCGAACCTTTCATGTATAAAACAACTGGATTGTTTTCAAGTTGGTCTTTAATTCTTTCAATAACGCTCATCTTCGTAATCACTCAAACAAAATAAAGGAAGATTTTAGCAACTTTATGGTCATTAAAAAAGAAAATCTTGTTAGTCGGTACTTGCCTGATAATAGATTGATACTTATAATTAAACAATTTTATTTTCAGGTAGTATAACTGCTTGTTTATCGTTTAAGGTCAGAAAAACCATGATCAGCCATATTATGCCAACTTACGGACGTTTACCGGTTACTTTTGAACGGGGTGAGGGGGCGTGGTTATTTGATGCAAACAATAATCGTTATCTCGATGCTTTATCTGGTATAGCCGTATGTAGTTTAGGTCATGCTCACCCAGCTGTGCATAAAGCCATTTGTGAGCAAAGTAAAAAACTAATTCATACATCTAATTTATATAAAATAACAGCTCAAGAACAATTAGCGGATAGCTTAGTTAAAAAAAGTGGCATGGATAATGTCTTTTTTTGTAATTCTGGTGCAGAAGCGAATGAAGCGGCAATTAAGTTAGCCCGTAAATATGGTCATGAGCGAGGTATAGAAAAGCCTTCGATCATAGTCATGGATAAAAGTTTTCATGGTCGGACATTAGCCACACTAAGTGCAACAGGAAACCCTAAAGTACAGCAAGGTTTTGCGCCACTGGTTGAAGGTTTTATTCGCATACCTTATAACGACATTAATGCGACTGAATTAGCCATCAAGCAAGATAAAAATATAGTCGCAATATTGGTTGAGCCTATACAAGGTGAAGGTGGTGTTAATATCCCCTCTGACGATTACCTTAATAAGTTACGTAGCTTATGTGATCAGTATGATTTACTTTTGATGCTGGATGAAATCCAAACGGGGGTAGGTCGAACGGGTAAATTTCTTGCTTTCCAATATAATGCTATTTTGCCTGATGTCTGTACTATGGCTAAAGCGCTAGGAAATGGTGTCCCTATTGGCGCTTGTTTAGCACGAGGTAATGCTTCAAAACTTCTGACTGCAGGAATGCACGGCTCAACATTTGGTGGAAACCCTTTAGCTTGTAGTGCTGCTTTAGCAGTATTAATCGTAATGGATGAAGACAATCTAATTGAACAAGCGATACAAAAAGGAAATGTTATTTGCTCAGTCTTCACAGAACGCTTGAAGAAAAATATGCACGTTGTTGATATACGTCATAAAGGATTAATGATCGGTATTGAACTTGATAAACCTTGTTCTGATTTAGTTAAATTAGCTTTGGATCAACATTTACTAATTAATGTCACTAATGAAACTACGATTCGACTGCTACCTCCCTTAATTATAGACAATCAACAAATTAACTTGTTGATTGATATACTATCAACTCTGATTGATGAGTTTACAAAATAAGTCGCACACTGAATTATGAATATGACCCCCCGACATTTCACTAGCCTGCTTGATTTATCCAGCGAAGAGTTTCGGCATATCATCCATAGAGCCATAGAACTAAAAAATAACCGTGATCCTAATTATCAGCCCTTAAAAGGTCGTGTCTTAGCGATGATTTTTGAAAAGTCATCAACTCGAACTCGAATCTCATTTGAGGCAGGTATGGTTCATTTTGGAGGAAGTGCTTTATTTTTATCACCTAGAGATACGCAACTAGGTCGAGGCGAGTCTATGCATGATAGTGCCAAGGTTATATCTAGTATGGTTGATTGCATCATGTTAAGAACTGATAAGCATGAAACGGTAACAACCTTTGCGCAGTATTCTAGTGTTCCTGTTATTAATGGGTTAACTGACAAACAACACCCTTGCCAGTTATTGGCTGATATGCAGACGTATTTTGAATTTAGAGGTGATATTCGAGGAAAAATAGTGGCCTGGATAGGTGATGGTAATAATATGTGTCATTCTTATCTACAAGCTGCAAAGTTATTGGATTTTACACTGCATATTGCAAGCCCAGAAAAATATCAACCGTTACCTGAGTTTGTCAACGCAGTAGGCAACCATGTTAAATTTTTTGATAACGCATTAGAGGCGGCTAAAAATGCAGATCTTTGTGTAACTGATGTTTGGGCGAGCATGGGTCAAGAAGAAGAGCAAAAACAAAGAGAATTCGCATTTAAAGATTATCAAATTAATGCAGAGATCATGGCTGCAGCAAATCAAAATGCACTTTTTATGCATTGCTTACCTGCACATCGTGGAGAAGAGGTGACGGCTGAGGTTATTGATGGCTCACAAAGTGTGATTTACGCAGAAGCTGAAAATCGTTTACACGTACAAAAAGCCTTATTAGAATTCCTTTTAACGAATCCATAAGATAAAAAACTAAACTGATTTAATAGCTTTTGAATCAGAAGACTACAAAGTCAAAAAAATAATACGGAATCATTTACAACCGGGCAACCTAACTTAAAAATATAACCGTGAAAAAAATACTTTATTCTTTTTGTATGTTAATCATCAGCAGTAATATTATGGCTGAGATTGTTTATGTAAACGATGCGCAGAACTTGTCGTTATATGACGCAGCAAGCAGTCATAGTAATGTTATAAAAGTTCTACCAACGGATACTGCTTTGACTGTTCTTGATAAGAAACCTAAAAATGGTTTCATTAATGTACAGTTAACAGATGGCACAGAAGGTTACATCAAAGCACGCTATACCAAAACAGAGCCTCCGGAAATAGATCCTAAAGATGCTTCTAGCAAGGAAATGTCGGTATTACAGTCAAATAACGTTACCTTACGTAATGAGTTAACTGCTTTAAAAGTAACTCTTACGCCTGGTACAACCTTAGAGAAGTCTTTAGCCATAGAGCGTGATAAATTCACGCGTGAATTAAATGAGTTGAAAAAAACCATGGCTAGCTCCTCTCAATTAAGAAATGAGCGCGATGAATTACAAGAGCGTGTCGTTAATGTTGAGCGAGATTTACAACAATACAAACTCGAAAATCAGGCCTTAAAAGACACCGCCAGTCAAGACTGGTTTCTCTACGGCGGCCTAATTTCATTATTTGGCGTTTTGTTAGGATTTATATTGCCAAAACTGGGATGGC
>CAMDOP010000375.1 GCA_945903675.1 Crenothrix polyspora | reverse complement strand
TTTATGCGTGGCTTGGTGGGTGATCCTGATGGTAGTGTGCTTTATCGAGCTGAACGTTGGTCTGAAGTTGATCAAGCAGAGAGCATGGGGCGCGAGATAGCCGAGGATTTATTAGCCCAAGGTGCAGATAAAATTCTGCAAGCGTTATTGCTTGAGTAAGCTGTTAAATGATGTACGCGTTTTAGTCACGCGGCCAGCACACCAAGCTGAAAACTTATGTGGATTGCTTGAAGAGCAGGGCGGAATCCCTGTTCGATTTCCAACGCTAGCCATTGCAGCCTTGGAAAATAAACAGCCCATTAAAGCGGGCTTAGCGCAATGGAAGACTTATCAATGGCTGATATTTATCAGTGCCAATGCAGTAACTATGCACAGTTACTATTCAGATGATGATAAAATAAAAAGACTTAATTCGGTGCAGATTGCCGCAATAGGAAAAGCAACAGCAGAAGCTTTATTATTAGCGGGATTGCCGGTCGATTTAGTGCCTGAACAGGGCTATGACAGTGAGGCTGTGTTGGCTATGCCGGCTATGCAACAGATGCAGGGACAGCGCTGTTTGATCATTCGTGGCGTAGGTGGCCGCGAAGCGTTGGCGACGACCTTGCGTAGTCGAGGCGCTGTTGTTGATTATCTGGAGGTTTATCAAAGGATAATACCCTGTAGTGATAGCTCAGCCGTGAATTTACTGCTGGCGCAAAATAGATTAGATGTTATAACGGTAACCAGTGTTACAGCGCTGCAAAACTTATTTATCATGCTGGATGAACAATATCATCAGCGATTATTTATGATACCTCTAATAGTAATTAGCGATAGAATTCGGCACATAGCTGCCGACATAGGCTTTAAACGAATTGCAGTGACGAATAGCCCTTCAGATGTGGCAATTCTTGAAACAGTAAAAATGTATGTAACAGGGGGATTAGCGTGGCCGAATTGAGTGAACAAAAAGAACAAGAGCTGGGCGATAGTAAATCAGCCCGCCAATCGTCAAAAGGTTTATGGTTTGGCGTTATTATACTGCTCATTATTATCGGACTTGCCGGTGCCGGTTTTTATTTCTTTTCGCAATTACGCGATAAGCAACAAGACTTAGGTGGTGAAGTTAAAGGTGAAATGTCCAAACAGATTGCCGACTATCAATCTCAGCTTGTTGCCATACAATCTCAGTTAGCGTCCTTAGAATCAAATGTGACGGGTAAAGATAACCATTTTACTCAAACACTCGCTGATTTTTCTCAGCTACATAATGAAAAACTAGACACTACACGTAAAGATTTAAATGAAGCCATTATTCGTTTACAGCGTCAACTAGGAAAGACACGAGGTGATTGGCTGATTGCCGATGCCGAATATTTACTCAGTGTGGCCAATGAACGCTTACATCTAGTCGGTGATGTTAATACCTCACGTGAAGCCTTAGAAGCGGCTGATCAACGTCTTAGAGAAAGCGGCGATGCAGGAACCTTTAAAGTACGTGAAGAAATAGCCAAAGAATTGTCTCTGCTTAAAAGCATTACCGTGCCTGATGTCGTGGGTATTTATGCCTCTATACAAACCTTGCAAGATAGGGTTGATAAATTAGCATTGGTTTTGCCCTATACGGGTAAAACTTTGGCGCAATCTACCGATACTAAGCAGTCTTCGGAGTCTAATACAGAAAAACTAGGACTACTAGATTCTGCGATCAGTCAGTTGCATAGCGCTGTTATCATTAGACATACCGAGCATGAAGTTAAAGAAATATTAACACCTGAAGAAGCACTGTTTATTCGTGAACAATTAAGAGTTAAGTTAGAAATGGTCAAGATTTCCTTAGTTCAGCGTAATGAGGCGCTATTTCAAGCCAGTTTGGCGGACGTAAAGAAATGGACTGAGCAGAATTTCACCAAGAACACCGATGACAATAGTTTTCTCGCTGATTTAGAACGCTTAAATATCACCAAGATCAGTAGTCAGTTGCCTGATATCAGCTTATCTTTAAAAATGATTAAAGATATAGCGACCTTAAGAATCGAAACAGATAAAGCGATACAGCCATTAGACGCTATGGTTACCGATAAAAAGACTACACTAGTTGGATCTAATAAGCCGGTAGAAACCTTGGCTCCTGCAGAAGCTGTTGAGCCTACCAAATAAGAGAGTATTGATGAAAAAGTTATTTAATTTTCTAGGTTCTCTGTTTGCTACGATAGCCGTTGTGCTTTTGGTTAATTACTGGTTACAGAGCTTTGGTAATCCAGGCTATGTAATGATTGGTATTGGGCATTGGTCGCTAGAAACATCCTTAGTGATTTTTTCAATTAGCCTGATGATGGGCTTTTTCGTGCTTTATCAAGTATTCAGATGTTTAGGTTGGCTAATTAGATTGCCAGCGCATTTGAAAAGCCGAGGCAAAAACATTCGCTTTAATCGCTCTCAAGAAGCGCTGATCGCAGGATTAGTTGATTCAGTCGAAGGTAATTGGGAAAGAGCTGAAAATATTCTGATTAAACATGTCTCGCATAGTGGTGCGCCGTTAATTCATTATTTGACGGCTGCAAGAGCCGCTCAATCGCGTGGTGCCTTCGATAAAAGAGATGAATATTTAAAGAAAGCCACTGACCATGCGCCCGATTCCAGTGTAGTTATAGGTCTCACGCAAGCTGAGCTTAATCTATCAGGCAATCAATTTGAACAAGCCTTAGAAACCTTAACGCGACTGCATAGCATTGATCCTAACCATGCTAATGTTTTAAAACTATTACATCAAACTTATCAGCATTTAGGTGATTGGCATGGCATTAGAAAACTAATTCCATCCTTACATAGCCAGCAAATTTTAATGGAAGCTGAAGTAAAGCTACTAGAGACAGAAACTTACAGTCAATTACTAAAACAAGCAGCGGCAACGGCCAGCATTGAAGACCTTAAAACCTTATGGTCAGAAATCCCTACCTTTATCAAAACCATGCCTAGCATTGCGGCTATTTATTTTGCCGCTATGATATATGTCGGTGCTGACTATGAAATTGAAGACGAATTGATTGAGACCTTAACTGGTCGTTGGGATGAAACGTTATTAGATTTGTTCGGTAGTCTGCAATCCAATAATGTTGCGGCGCAGCTAGAAACAGCTGAAAAATGGTCTTATGTGCATCAGGATAATGCTGTGCTCTTAGCTGTTATGGGCAAGTTAGCCATAAAATGCGAGGATACCTTTAAAGCCGAAAGTTATCTGGCTAAAAGTATCGCGGTAGAACCTACCGTTCAAGGCTATCAATTACTCGGTGATTTATTATTTGTACAGGGGGATCAGGATGGTGCCAGTCGTTGTTATAAAAATGGCTTAGAGCTAGCGTCTAGTGAGTTAGTGAGTCGTATAGATAGGCTGCCGAGTTAATTGGAATACTGAGCTTCACCTATCAAGTAGGGTGGTCAGCGCTCTCTGACTACCGCTAAATCGATAAAGGGTGGGTAAACGATAAAGCTGTTTGCCCACCCTAATATGTCTTGTAAAACTTGTAACACCCATTGACACCTAAGCGTGTGATTTTTCAAAAGCATTAAAGCAATCAACCTTCTGTAACTATTTGTTTAATCACGTATCCCCCAGCCTATCGAGTTCCCATGAAATCAACTGATCATTCTATAGTTCGCACTAGTTTCAGCGCCTTATTGGTATTATTTTTATTTTCGTTTTTACTAGGCAGTTCTACTGCTTGGGCTAAAACCCAAAAG
>CAMDOP010000374.1 GCA_945903675.1 Crenothrix polyspora | reverse complement strand
GATATTAGCGCGGCCTCATGAGCTGCTCTTAAGTTTTGTCCTCTCATAGGTCGATTTTTATCTGTAGGCATAGGCAAAACAAACGAGCTATCACCAGCGAGTCTTTTTAACTCCATAAGAATATCTATGGCTTGTGTCGGTAACATGACAATATGTTCGCGCTTACCTTTCATTCTCGTAGCTGGTATTGTCATTTTTTTACTTTCAAAATCTATTTCACTCCAAGATGCACCACAAAGCTCCTCTATTCTAAAAGCCAACATTAAAGCTAAATGCGCGGCTATCTTGTAGCCTCTATATGAATTCAGTTGATACAAACCTGTTAAATATAGCTTTATCTCTTGAGGTTTTAGCCATCTATCACGCTGCACCCTTACCCCTATTCGCTTGGGTGCAATTAAACAAGCAGGATTGCTTTTACAATAATCATGCTCTATGGCGTATTTAAATATTCTATCTGCCCAGCCATGAGTCAATAAGGCAGTAGCTACCCCTTTACGTTCACGGATGTCATACACCAACTCACGAATAAAATTAACGTCGATACTTTCTAGCGTTAGCTCTGACATTGCGGGCAATAAGTGCAGTCTAACTGGAGCCCAGCCTAAATCTGGCTTTTTCCAAGTCTTATCAACCCATTCACACTTATACTTATTGGCGGCATCTCCGAATGTCTTTAGTTGTTTATTGGCCTCGATCTTGATTATGTTTTGTAACTTGCCTTCGATTTCTTTAATACTGCCACCCTCCTTAGCCATTTGCAGCGCCTCTAAGTTATCCAGTAATGTTGATGGATGCTTACCGACCGATACCAGCTCCCTAGCTATCAGGTGAATTTTACCCGCCTCTAATAATGATATTTCTGGATAGTTGCCGTAATGGTATTTATCTTTTTTGCCACCAAGCCTAAATTCATAACGCCAAGTTTTTGTCCCCTTTGACCTAATGACTAAAGACAGTCCCTTACCGACTGACTTTTGATAGTCCTTATCCAAAGACCTGGATTTCCTAATCTCTGTATCTGTAAGCGCCATAATTGTCCCCTTTTTTTTGATTATTTTGAGTTATTTTACAGGAATTTGAAAACAGGGGACATAAAAGGGGGCAAAATAACGCGCCTTAGTGGGTAATGATGGGAAACTCTGGGCACAAAAAACCCCGCTAAGCCTTTAAACTTGCGGGGTTTTGGGTAACTCTGGGACTGTATGAAACAGCCCTAGGGCTTACAAGCTGTAGTACATATCGTATTCAGCTGGATGAGTACTCATACGTAAACGAGTAACTTCTTCCATTTTCAAAGCAATATAACCATCGATTACATCATCAGTGAAAACACCACCTTTTTTCAAAAACTCACGATCGGCATCTAAACAATCTAAAGCTTGATCAAATGAATGACAGACTTGTGGGATAAGATTTGCTTCTTCTGCTGGTAAATCATACAAATCTTTATCCATAGCATCGCCAGGATGAATTTTGTTTTCAATACCATCTAAGCCAGCCATCATCATTGCAGCGAATGCTAAGTATGGGTTAGCGGTTGAATCAGGGAAACGAACTTCAATACGACGACCTTTTGGATTATTTACAAAAGGAATACGAATAGAAGCAGAACGGTTACGTGCAGAGTAAGCCAACATAACAGGTGCTTCAAATCCTGGAACTAAACGTTTGTAACTGTTAGTTGATGCATTAGTAAACGCGTTTAATGCTTTAGCATGCTTAATGATACCGCCGATGTAATACAACGCAGTTTCAGACAAGCCACCGTACAAATCACCTGTAAACAGGTTTTTGCCGTCTTTAAATAATGATTGGTGGACGTGCATACCGCTACCGTTATCACCTACTAAAGGTTTAGGCATAAAAGTCGCTGTTTTGCCATAAGCATGGGCAATGTTAGCTACTACATACTTAAGACCTAAAACTTCATCTGCTTTTTTAACCAAAGTGTTAAATTTTACGCCAATTTCACATTGACCCGCCGTTGCTACTTCATGATGATGAACTTCTGTTACTTGGCCCATTTCTTCTAGGGTTAAGCACATTGCAGAACGCATGTCTTGAAGTGAATCAACTGGAGGTACTGGAAAATAACCACCTTTAATGCCTGGACGATGACCAGTGTTGCCGTCTGGATAAACTTTTTCAGAGTTCCAGCCCGCTTCTTCTGAATCAACTTTGTAAAATGATCCACTCATATCAGTGCCCCAACGGACATCATCAAAGATAAAGAATTCATTTTCTGGGCCAAAGTATGCAGCGTCTGCAATACCAGTTGACTGCAAATAAGTTTCAGCACGTTTAGCTAATGAACGTGGATCACGCTCATAACCTTTCATATCTTTTGGCTCAATGATGTCACAACGTAAGATCAAAGTGTTGTCATCAAAGAAAGGATCGATAACTGCAGTTGATGCATCAGGCATTAAGATCATGTCTGATTCATTGATGTGTTTCCAACCAGCTACTGACGAACCATCAAACATGTTACCTTCTTCGAAAGTATCTGCATCAATGGAGTGAGCGGGGAATGTAACGTGTTGTTCTTTACCACGTGTATCACAAAAACGAAAATCAACGAATTTGATATCGTTTTCTTCGATCATTTTAAGTACTTTTTTTACAGACATGTAGGTTGTCTCCTGAGATTAGTTATTATTAGAACAGTGTTTTATGCCAAACGGGGTAACGATACCATTTTTTTTGCTAGATTCGCCACTAAAAAAAGAAGATCGCTGTTTGCATTGTTTTGGTGCGGGCTTAAATATCTGCTTTGACTGACTACATTTGCTTAAAAGTCTTGTATCAGTGTAGCAATACCATCAAATCTTTACACCTTCATTATAATCCAGCGACAAGAGTTAATAAATCGCACACCTTTAAGGCAATGAACGTTAATAAACGCACAATGATGGTGCTAAAATAACCACAACAATATTCTTATCCCCGCAACTCACTGTTAATAGTAAGGTTTATTTTTTGGCATGCTATCTGCTTAACTATTATTGTGTTTATGCTAAATGATATTTACGTTGTCTTTGGCAACAAGACAACCTATCCAAATATATTGAGGGGAATTAAAATGAAAAGTATACCAAAACGCAAGCACCCGTTGATGATCGCGGCGGCTGGTGGTCTTTTATCAATGACCATGAGCGTACCACCGGCACAAGCTGCGCCTGGGGCTGTTGCTGCATTATCGGGCTATGATGTTAATGAAGCCGCCTTATTAAAAAATAATGGTATTACAGTCGGCGGCTGGGCCAATGCGGGCATTACTTATAATCCAAATAACCCTTCAAATGGCTTCAATGGCCCAGTTACCTTTGGTGATCTTTCTGGCACACCTCAGTTGAATCAATTAAATATGTTTATTCAACGTGCCGTGGCTACAGAAGGCACTGCATGGTCTTTTGGCGGCCGTTTTGATGCTATGTTTGGTACCGATTCCATTTTTACTCAGGCTTATGGCGTTCCTGCATACGATGTCAATACCGGACTAGCTAAAAATCGAGGCAATTGGGATCTTAGTCTACTTAATATGAATACTTATGGAATTGCCTTGCCTCAGGCTTATATGGAAACGTATGTGCCCGTAGGTAATGGTTTAGATGTTAAGATCGGCCATTTTTATACGCCGATTGGTTATGAAACCGTACCTGCCAATGAAAACTTCTTTTACACCCATGCTTATACCATGCAATATGGCGAACCGTTCACACACA
>CAMDOP010000373.1 GCA_945903675.1 Crenothrix polyspora | reverse complement strand
CTATCTGGATCAAAGTTTTTAGGATCAACAACTGCAGAGTTAATGTTAGTAAAGATTTTAAACTCATCAGAGCAACGCACATCATAACCGTAACTGGACGTACCATAAGAAATGACTCGACCTTGCTCAGAATCTCTGACTTGACCACTTTCAAATGGCACTATCATGCCGTGTTGTTCTGCCATACGGCGTATCCATTTATCTGACTTTATGCTCATGAAGGCTATCTATCCAGTGTGTTAAAAAGTTAAATTCTTATTAAGCGTCACTCAAGTACAAGACGAAATACTTAAAGTAAAATTAGCAATGACAGCTTGTACCTATTAGTTTAAGTATCTTGCACGACGATAGTAGGAAATCGAGTGCTAAAATCCTTGGTTTTTAATGCCAATTTGGCGGCTGTCTTACGGGCAATATCTTTATACAACTGTGCAGGGCGACCATCAGGATCAGCAACGACGGTAGGAATTCCGGAGTCAGAACTTAAGCGAATCGACATATCTAAAGGTAGTGAACCTAAAAAATCTACCTTATTTTTCTCAGACATCGCCATACCACCACCCGATCCAAAAATAGCTTCCTCATGACCGCAAGCACTACAAATATGTAAACTCATATTTTCAACAACACCCAATACTGGCACATTCACTTTAGCAAACATGCCTAAGCCACGTTGCGCATCAAGCAAAGCAATGTCTTGTGGTGTCGTAACAATAATCGCACCACTCACTGGAATCTGTTGCGCCAAGGTTAGCTGTATGTCGCCAGTGCCAGGTGGTAAATCAATGATTAAATAATCAATATCATGCCAATTAGTATCTCTGAGCAATTGTTGTAAAGTATTGGTAGCTATGGGGCCTCGCCAAATCATAGCTTGATCAGGTTCAACCAAATAACCTATAGACATCGTTTGAATATCAAAAGCTATTTTAGGCATCAGGGTTTTATTATCGACACTATCGGGACGACCAGACAAACCCAACATAGTCGGAATACTGGGACCATAAATATCAGCATCCATGATACCTACTTTTGCGCCTTCAGCAGATAAAGCCAAGGCTATATTGACGGCAGTTGTTGATTTACCAACACCCCCTTTTCCTGAGGCAACAGCAATAATATTTTTTATATTAGGCTGTGGCTTTAAACCCTGCTGCACGGCATGAGAGATGATTTTTACCGCCACATCAACCGTTACTAAACCAACGTTAGGTAACGTTTTTAAAAGTTGCTCAACATCCGTTTTTAAAGCCTCAATAGTGCTTTTCGCAGGATAACCTAATTCTAATTTAACGGTAATATTCACGCCATCAAGGGTAATTTCTTTAACTGATTTTGACGTAAGTAAATCAACACCATGATTAGGATCAATAAAGGTTGCTAATAAATGTTCTACATCGATCTTTTCTATGTGCGCCATAATTATTTTAAGTTAAATATTTCCATTAAATTCGGCGATAAAACCAAACATTATTATCTGAGCATTCTACAGCCTTTTTAATAATATTCATCGGTAAACGATGCACTATGCGTTAGCACTGATCATTTTATGAGATAATCTGTTCATTATTTATTTTGTATTCCTTAACTTTAAATCCATGTCTGATAGAAAAATTCTAGTTACCAGTGCCTTACCTTACGCAAATGGCCCTATACATTTAGGTCATCTGGTTGAATATATTCAAACCGATATCTGGGTTCGCTTCCAGAAACAACGAGGCAATGCGTGTTATTTCGTTTGTGCTGATGATACGCATGGCACACCGATTATGCTCAAAGCCGATCGAGAAGGTATTACTCCTGAACAACTCATCGCTCAAGTCGGCAAAGAACACTTAGCTGATTTCACTGAATTCGGCGTGGCTTTTGATAATTATCACAGCACCCATTCCGAAGAAAACCGTAGCTATTCATCACTCATCTATAAACGCTTGCGGGATGCAGGTCATATTAGTTCGCGAACGATTACCCAAGCATTCGACCCCGTTAAGAATATGTTCTTATCTGATCGTTTTATAAAAGGTGATTGTCCAAAATGTGGTGCAATCGATCAATATGGTGATGGTTGCGAAGCCTGCGGCACCACTTACTCACCTAGCGAGCTGAAAAATGCTGTCTCTGCTATTTCAGGTGCCAAGCCCATTTCAAAAGACTCGGTTCATTATTTTTTCGATTTAGCTAACTTTACCGAAATGCTCAATGCTTGGACTAAAGCCGGTCACTTGCAATCTGAAGTACGTAATAAATTAGCAGAATGGTTAGAAGGCGGCTTACAGCAATGGGATATTTCACGCGATGCGCCTTATTTTGGTTTTGAAATTCCTGATGCTCCTGGAAAATACTTTTATGTATGGCTGGATGCACCTATAGGCTATATGGCCAGCTTTAAAAATCTTTGTGATAAACAAGGTCTAGATTTTGATGAGTTCTGGGCTAAAGATAGCACTGCAGAGTTATATCATTTTATCGGTAAAGACATTATCTATTTCCATGCCTTATTCTGGCCTGCGATGTTAAGTGGTGCTGACTTTAGAACGCCGAGTGCAATTTACGCTCACGGCTTTCTAACTGTCAATGGTGAGAAAATGTCCAAATCTCGCGGTACTTTTATTACCGCAAGAACTTATCTGGACCATCTCAATCCTGAATATTTACGTTATTACTTTGCCGCCAAACTTAGTGCGGGCGTTGATGATATAGATCTTAATTTTGATGACTTTAGTCAACGCGTTAATTCTGATCTAGTCGGAAAAGTAGTCAATATCGCCAGTCGTTGCAGTGGTTTTATCGCTAAACGCTTTGATAATCGCTTATCTGAACACTGTTCAGAGCCAGCTTTATATCAAGAATTCATTAATGCTAACGAACAAATCGCCATCTTTTATGAAACGCGTGAGTTTGGTAAAGCCATGCGCGAGATTATGGCGCTGGCGGATAAAGCCAACCAATATATTGATGAAAAAAAGCCCTGGCTGATTGCCAAGCAAGAAGGTAGTGAAGCTGAATTACACGACGTTTGCTCTATGGGACTTAATTTGTTCGGCTTATTGGCGACCTTTTTAAAACCAGTCATTCCTGTTTTAGCTGAGCAAGCAGAGCATTTTTTAAATATTCCTAGTCAAGCATGGCCAGTCGCTATAGAGCCGCTGTTAAACCATAGCATTAATGAATTTAAACCCTTAATGACACGTGTCGAAGCTGATAAAATTGCAGCCATTGTTGATGCCTCTAAAGATAACCTTGAGAAAACGACAGCACCTTTAAAAGCCAAAGTATTTGAACCTATCGCTGACACTATCGAATTTGAAGATTTTGCTAAACTGGATTTACGTATAGCTAAAATCATCAAAGCTGAACATATCGAAGGCTCAGACAGGCTATTGCAATTGACTGTTGATATTGGCGATGAAACTCGCAACATATTAGCAGGTATAAAATCGGCTTATGCACCTGAAGACTTAGAAGGCAAACTAATCTTAGTAATTGCTAATCTTGCCCCTAGAAAAATGTGCTTTGGTTGCTCTGAGGGCATGGTTTTAGCCGCAGGCCCAGGTGGTAAAGATATTTGGATATTAAGCCCTGAAGCCGGTGCCGTTGCAGGATTACGCGTAAAATAAACGGCTACCAACTTAAAGCGGGACAGCTTCAGTACAGACGAAAGGCTCAGGGCGAAAGATTAAACCTAGGAGGCTATCAACTTAGGGCGTGACAGATACTAGGCTTAACCCTTCGCCTTTCG
>CAMDOP010000372.1 GCA_945903675.1 Crenothrix polyspora | reverse complement strand
CTGTATAAAACATCGCCTTTTTTAAATCTGTTTTTTGTACTTTTAGATTGACGATTAAGAAAGTTTGATCTATTAGTTATTTTCGAGTTATCTCGTTCAATATCTTCTAGCTCTAATACCCAAGTATTATCAGTGATGTTGTTTGGTTCCGCTTTCTCAACTTTTCCATAATCAACAACATTACCAAGACTTATTTGAATCCAATTTTCAGGAAGTGTCATTGATTGGTTTTTATTTATGATTTTTTTAGAAGGCGTTATACATTCATTCATATTTACCTACTTACTAAATCCCAGACATAAAAAACCCGCACGATTTGAGCATAAAAACATAAGTTCTCATAGGCTTGGCGGGTATGTTGCTGTGCATTATATCAAAAAATACTTGATGAGCGTGGTTCATTCCATATTCCCCAAGCATCGTAGGTCGGGTTAGCGCAGCGTAACCCGATATTTCTGAGCCATCACTTAACTTTAAATCTGGTTCTTTAACTTGTTGGGTTACGCTATTGCTAACCCAAGCTACGTCCGCTTGTTCCCAAGCTCCAGCTTGGGAACTCAAACCCAGAAGCTCTAGCTTCCTGTCTTGCGAAGCTAGAGCTTCGCTTTCTGGGTTCCCAAGCTGGAGCTTGGGAACTAGCGCCAGCTTAGGTACCACCACCAGCGTCGTCATCGGTTGCTTCATACCCGCTCACCCAAACCCAACACCTCAACCAATAAATCAGTCTGCACTTGTGCTTGATCCCCTGCCCCCAAAGCCTGCATCAAAGCATTGAGTTCTCGCAGGGCTTCGGTGAGTTCGCTCATGGCTTCGGCGGCTAAGACTTCGGGTTCTGGCAGGCTTGCGGCATCGACGCTGTCTTGATCTTTTAACCAAGCGATATCTAAAGAATCGGCTTTTTGACTTTTAATCCAATCACGGGAGAAACTGCGCCAGCGGCTTTCGCTTTGAACACCTTCATCCGTGCTAGTGATAGCGCCATGTTGTTCATTACGCTCGACCGCATGAAAGCAGTCTTCAAAGGGTTTTAAATATTGATCCGTAAACGGTGTGCGTTTACCAAAGCTGGGCATGTTGGTGCGAAGATCATAAACCCAAACTTGCTCTGTGCAGTTTTCATCCTGCTCTGGGTTTTCCACCGTGCCTTTAGTAAAAAACAGCACATTGGTTTTAACACCTTGGGCATAAAAGATACCGGTCGGTAATCTGAGGATGGTATGCAGATTACATTTGTGCATTAAATCACGACGAATATCGGTGCCGACGCCGGCCTCAAATAATACATTATCGGGTAACACCACGGCGGCACGACCACCGGCTTTAAGACTGCGGTAAATGTGCTGCAAAAACGCTAGTTGCTTGTTGCCGGTTTTATAAGTGAAATCATCGCGGGTCGGGCCGCCACCGCCTTTAGCCGTGCCGAACGGAGGATTGGTTAAAATAACATCGGCTTTAGGCAATTGCGTACCGGGTAAGCCTAAGGTATTACCCAAATGCACCACACCTTCAGCATCACCTTCCATGCCGTGCAATAAACAATTCATTAAGGCTAAACGGCGAGTACCGGGCACCAATTCCATACCGACAAAAGCTTTATTGCGCTGAAAGCTTTGCGCTTTGGCATCCAGATCATAAAGATCATCGTTATGGCTTTTAATATACGCATCAGCGGCGATTAAAAACCCAGCCGTTCCAGCGGCAGGATCTTGTATCAGTTCACCTGCTTGCGGCTTGATACAACGGATAATGCTGTCTATCAACGGACGCGGGGTAAAGTATTGGCCGGCACCGGATTTGGTTTCACTGGCATTTTTTTCTAGCAAGCCTTCGTATAAATCGCCTAAACCGTCACGTCGGGCACTAAACCAATCGATAGTATCTAAGGATTTAATCAGTTGTTCTAAATGACGTGGTTCACGTAAGCGCGTTTGAGCATCGGCATAAATAGCCAGTATTAAATGATCGCTAACCACGGTGTTGCCATCGGCATCTTTGCCAGTGGACAGGGCTAGCAAGATATGGCGATAATCGTTAAGCAGATTAAGGCCGCTTTTACTGCTTAAATCTGGCCAGCGGCAGCCCTCGGGTAATTTGTGTTCATTGAGCAAACCGGCTTCGGTGTTTTCATATTCCATTTTAATGAACAACAGCAATACTAACTCGGTGACGTAATCGCTGTAGTTAATGCCATCGTCACGCAATACGTCACAGAGGTTCCAGAGTTTTTGTACGATGTCGTTGTTGGTCATAATCCGTTTATTGATAAAGGTAGGGATTGATCAGGCCAACTAGAGTTGGCTCAAAATGGCGAGTATTACGAGTGGCAATGATCAGATTATGCTCCAATGCTGTCGCTGCAATCATTAAGTCGGCACTATTATGCCCTAACTCTGCACTCAAACGTCCCCAGCGTTGTGCAATGCTAATGGATAACGGCAATATGCGTTGTTGATATCGTTGTAAAATGGTGTCCAGCCAGCGTTGTAAATCTTCTGCAAATGCTGGATTATTGCGCCGTTGCTGGGTTATGCCACGTTCGACTTCACCTATAGTTACGACGCTGATGTAAACGTCTAACGAATTGATGCTGAGCAGCCATTTTTCCAGATTCTGATCACGCTGTTTTCGACGGATGGCTGACAGAATATAGGTATCCAACAAAAATGACATTATTCAAAGTCTGTAAGTCGAACATCTACTCGCTCAAACTCCCCGTCATCTGTAGGCATACTAAGTAGATGGTCGATAAAAGAAGAGGCTTTTGAGGCTTCATAGCGTTGGAATTTTTCAAACTCTTCCATTGATAGCACCACTGTCGAAGGTACGCCACGACGAGTTATAACCTGAGCCTTACCCTGTTTTGCCGCATCGACCACAGCACTAAATTTATTTTTAGCATCATGTAACGACCATTGCTTGGTTTGCATAAATACCTCTTGAGCGGGCTAATTGATCTAGCTAGATTATAACAGGGTTTAGATTCAGTGGATGTGCGTTGCTTACCAAGTCTACCTGACTGTTTTAGCTTATTAAAAGCCAGCAAAAGGATTGATTAAATCAATGCCGCAGTTCTCAAAATCTTTAGTATTTCGAGTTGCTAGATTAAAGTTATTGCTTCTCGTAATGGCGGCTATTTGTCCATCGGGAACGCTCATAAATATCTAATACAATCAAGAAAGTAAGTCCACAGACTTATGTGCGAAATGCTTAGGTAGTTCTAATTCTATGCCCTGTTCGTTACCAAAAAGTTGTAAGGCTAGATCACCCAATTTAACGTGCGTGTTGTATCGGCGTAGTATTTGAAAATACGATCATAACAAGGCTGTTTCTCTTAGAAAGTCATCACGACTATCTTCTAATAGGTTGGCACCAGCATCAAAAGCCATCCGTAAAAAAGCCATTCGCCCAATACCTAGCCATGTTGCGGCACTGCCTGATGACAATTTCCCTTCCTTGAATAAACTAATTGTGGCTTGTTTTTTTAGATATTCGGCAAAGTCTTCTGCGTTAAGGTGAATACCCATTAATAATTCAGGAGGGCAATCAATTGTTATGGTGTGCTGCATGGTAATTCCTTGGTAATATTTACTGTATGATTACGCGAATTCAACTCTGAAGTGCAATTCTAGTATTCATGCAGCCTGCCGATTATCATCGCCAAAAAATACTGCATGAGGTGTTTTATAGTTTAGTGTTTTTCGAGGTCGATGATTGAGTTTTTGCATGACCTCCTCAACTTGGCTCT
>CAMDOP010000371.1 GCA_945903675.1 Crenothrix polyspora | reverse complement strand
TTAGCTTCCCCCTTTGTAAAAGGGGGACTGAGGGGGATTTTTTAAAATTATAGGCTACTAATATTTAATGATTATTTTTAATAGACCAAATCTCCCCTAGCCCCTCTTTGCTAAAGAGGGGGAAATAAAAAGAATACTTTCACAGTCTCGCTAGCAATCCGCCAACAGGTAACGGCTCTACCCAGACCTCACAAGGGTCTAGGTAAAAAAAAACCCATCGCTCACAAGGCGCTGGGGTTTTTTTTGTTCGATTTTTTTCAAGCTTGCGAATCTGCGGCGGATTGCTGTCGCGACTCGTTAGAGCACGTAGTGAATCCGCCCTAAGCCCTGCTATTATTTTATTTCATTTCATTTTTTATTTGCGAGGCTGCGATGCCAAACAATAGGGGACAGACTACGGTTTATGCCTTCCCATAATGGCTGTTATGTAAAATAATAATCTAAGCCTTTATTTGTTATACTACTACCAACTTAAATTTTCTGGAATTTGATATGGCAACCATTACATTTGATACCTTGAAATTTGTAGAGCGATTGGAAAAAGCAGGTGTTAGTCGTGAACAAGCATCGGCAATGGCTGAAGCTTTTAAAGATGCAAGTAGTGAAGCTGAATTAGCCACAAAAAATGATTTAGATAAGCTTGAAATTAGAATAACTGGTGAACTTAATTTAGTTAAGTGGATGCTTGGTGCTATCTTAGCCTTAGCCATTGCTAATTTCGTTAAACAATTTTTATAACCCGTAAGGTGGATTCGCTGCGAGGCAATCCACCATTAGGTAACAACTCTGCCCAGACCTCACAAGGGTCTAGGTAAACACCATCAAACCTCATCGTTCACAAGGCGCTGGGTTTTTTTTTGTTCGCTTGTTTTTAATAACTGGGGTCAGAGTAAAGTTATATTTCTCATCACGGCTTATGCCTTCCCATAATAGCTGTTATGTTAAATTTTTGCGCTTGTCTTGTTCATTAATGATTTACGTCTTGCGGCTGGATGTGCAAGAGCGTACTATGTACACGTATTATTATCTGGAGCTCCTAAGTCAGTGAGTCACGCTATCGAATTTATTGAGACATCTGTTTTTTCTAAACAAATTAAACTGATAGCCACCGACGATGAGTTGAAAGATCTGCAAGTTGAGCTTATTGCGCAACCTGAAAAAGGTGATCTCATTCAAGGTACTGGTGGGCTGAGAAAAGTCAGAATGGCTACAGATGGTCAAGGAAAAAGCAAAAGTGCTCGGGTCATCTATTTTTTAGCGACAGTCGAAATTATTTATTTAGTAGTGGCTTATCCTAAGAATGCTAAAGATAACCTAAGTAATTCAGAGAAGTCTGAGTTGAAGAAGTTAGTTAAGTTGCTTAAAGGGGAGATTTAATATGAGTATATTTAATGAATTAAAAACCTCGCTAGAAGAGGCGGTAGATATTAAACATAGTAAGAAACAAGCAGCTCGAGTGACTCGGTATGATGTTGCTAATGTGAAAGCCATTCGACTTAAGCTAGATGTATCTCAGCAAGAACTGGCTGATGCTTTAGGGACTAGTGTAGATACGATAAAAAGCTGGGAAAGCAAGCGTCGTAATCCAACAGGTCTTGCAGCTAAGGTGTTGGCGACTATTCAGGATAATCCAAGCTTTTATCACGATCTTTCTGCTCACTAATTAAGCACGGCCATGCGGCATATCAACCCGGAATAACTGGGGTCAGAGAAACAAAAGAAATAGGAGAGTTATGATGGCTATTTTTGCAATGTTAGTTATAGGCATCGCCATTTTTTTGATGTTTATGTACTTATCAAAGACTGGGTAGAAAACCAAATGGCGGATTAGCCGCGAGGCAATCCACCATTAGGTAACGACTTTGCCCAGACCTTACAAGGGTTTAGGTAACAAACAAAACTTCATTGCTCACAAGGCGCTGGGTTTTTTTTGTTCGCTTGTTTTTAAGCTTGTGAATATGCGGCGGCTTGCTGTCGTTGTCCTTTAGAACCATTGGAGGTCAGGCTCGATTGAAGCCGCTTACTTTTCTCATAATGGCATTTCTGTTAAATTTAAACTAAAATAAACACTCTATTTAATTCAATACATTAGGCTATTTTTATGCCAACTATTAGTATGTTTTATGGCAGTATTGTTTCGATGTTTTTTGAAATCCAAAAAAAACATCATCTGCCGCACAGTCACATTCGTTATCAGGGCTATAAGGCATCAATTGCTATCGATGATGCTAGGTTGCTAGCGGGTGAGTTACCTCCCAGACAATTACGAATGGTGCAGGTGTGGGTCGATTTGCATCGCGAAGAATTGTTAGCAGATTGGGAACTTGCTACAGAAGGTGTCGAACCTTTTCGCATTGATCCACTTAAGTGAGCGAGCATAACATGTTACTTGATATCATCCATGTGAGCGTTCAAGCTGATTTTGTTCTGTTTCTTGATTTTGAAAATGGAGAACGACGCGCCTTTAACATGACGGCTTATTTAGATCAAAAACCCTGGGCTAGACTCAAGTCTGGTAATGTGTTTCAAGGTGCTTTTGTAGAAAATGGCACTGTAGCATGGCCGGGCAATATAGATATTGATCCTGAAACGCTTTATGAAAGATCGGTGTTGATTGGAACATTGTAACCCGTACGGTGGATTCGCCGCGAGGCAATCCGCCATTAGGTAACGTATCTGCCCAGACCTCACAAGGATCTAGGTAAACAAATAAAACCCCAGCGCTCACAAAGCGCTGGGGTTTTATTTGTTTGGAATAAGAATAATAAGGGAACAGACCACAGTTTATGCCTGCCCATAATGGCTGTTATGTCAAATTGCTTAACTTGTCTGCGCATAAAGATTTGCTATGTTAAAATTATCAAACCGTAAGATGGGTTCGCACTAGAGACTGTGAAAGTATTATAAGAAATCACCAATAACAGTGAAAAACAGACTGTAAGTTATTGATTATTAGTTATCGAAGTCGCAAATTTTGCTTAATTGCGAAATACTTTCACAGTCTCACTAGCAATCCACCAACAGGTAACGACTAACCCAAACCCAAAAGGGCCTAGGTAACAATATCAAACGTAGGGAAAGCGTCATCCGCCTTGATAACCGCTCACTCATCCCCATATCTATTTTTTACTTTCAAAACTCACAGGAAACACTATGCCAATTATTAAAATTGACGACAAAGATTACGACACCGAAAGCTTATCAGATGAGGCGAAAGCACAACTGCAAAGCCTACAATTCGTTGACCAAGAATTAGCCAGACTTCAAGCCCAAGCTGCCGTGTTACAAACAGCACGCATTGCTTATGCCAAAGCCTTGAATGATGCGTTGGGTGGCGAGTTGGTGTTTAATTAAGATTGCTTTGATTTGCAGAAACATTAACCCTTGTTGGTGTTTAATGAATTAAAGGCCTGTAGGGCTTGTTTAGGCGACTTAAGTGCGAAAGAAGCGCTTGCCCCTTGGCTTGGTGTATGCGGCTTAGTGATCAGTCATTTTTCGAGGATATTAAGCTCTACGCCTAGAGAGTGCTATGAATAATAAATTTATTAGCAAGTTATATGCAGGCCGATATAATCACCTCAACCCGTAAGGCTGATTCACGACATGCTCTAACAAGCGCGCAATCAATCCGCCAATAAGTAACGGCTCTGCCGAAACCTCACAAGGGCTTAGGTAAACAAACAGAACCTCATCGCTCACAAGGCGGTGGGGGTTTTTGTGCCTAGTACTTTGGATAAACTGCTAGCCTAAGCA
>CAMDOP010000370.1 GCA_945903675.1 Crenothrix polyspora | reverse complement strand
GGCATTGGCTTAATTACTACTCAGAAAGCCCATAACGCATTAAGTTGGCTTATTCAAAGGCAAGGCTTTAGAAATGGTGACCAAGCTTATGTGACATGGGCCGTCTCAGGTAAAACTATTCCTGAACCATTAGCAGATGCTTGGTCATTTCTTGAAACAGATGAATTTAATCTGGAAGAAATTGAGGGTAGCGATACTCCTTCACCCGAAACACCTCTAAATCACGCGATTGATCTAGGGCAAAGCTACGCCCAGCAACTCAAAAAACACATGGCAGGCTATGCGGCCAAATTAAGCCCCAATGAGCAGATTATCATCATGGGTATTGATTCTGCTACGCCTGGCCGTATGGGCATCATCTATTATCGAGAGCTGTTTCGGGATGATTTTCTTAGTCGCCTAGAAAGCTGGCATAAAGAATTTTCTTGGTCACAGCGACATACTATTCAACTAGACGATAACACCGGCAAAAAACCTAAAACCAAAGTGATCTGGCCGATTAGTTCACCTGTGCCTAAAGATATAGCGACGGCAGCTTACGGTGATAATGTAAACGACAGTCTAAAGAAAAAAGTAATAGAACGTCTTATACCCTGCATCATCGATGGTCAGCCCTTTCCGCTGGATTTAATGATTAGTTGCGTGCGTAAAGCCACTAATCGAGTTGGCTACGCGAGCGATGCCCAGTGGTTATGGGAAAAAAACTTAGGCATAGCCTGTGCGCTTTATAAAGGTTACTTCCACCGACATCCAACTTTAACTCAACGAAGAGAATATGCTATGGCACTAGAAGAGAACTACCACTCGCGTGATTATTTGTACGGACGGCTCTTAGCCATAGCCGAACGCATAGAAGATGTGGCCTTAAGTATTAGCGGAGAAAATCGTTCCACCACGGCTGCACGTTTAATGCAGCGTTTTGCTGATCGACCTTTTGAAACCTGGCGAACCATTGAATTGGCCCTGCAGCCTTATATGCAACGTTTACGAGTGTCACGCGCTGGATTTTTAAGCAATCAATTGAAAGAGCTGGATGCCATCTTGGCTTTGTTTAAGCATGATGAATTTAGCAGTAAACAAGCATTGTCGGGCGAATTCTTATTGGCCTATCACTGCCAACGTCAAAAATTAAGAACTAAATCAGAAACTATCGATGAAACAACCTCACAAGGAGACACAGAATGAGTGCATTAAGTCATAAAATAGATTTTGCGATTATCTTCAGCGTAAAACATGCTAATCCTAACGGCGACCCACTGAATGGTAATCGACCTCGTACTGATTATGACGGTTTTGGTGAAGTAACCGATGTGTGTTTAAAACGCAAAATCCGTGACCGCTTGCAAACAGCGGGTTCTTCTATTTTTGTGCAGTCTGACGAGAAAAAAACCGATGGCATGGTTAGCCTTAAGGCAAGAGCAGAATCTGACACGGCAGGGCTTGGCAAAGATGCCTTTAACCCAAAGAAAAATACCAAAGAGCAAACGGTAGCATTAGCCTGTGAAAAGTGGCTGGATGTACGCAGCTTTGGTCAAGTCTTTGCGTTTGGTAAAGACGCAGATGCCGCAGGTGTTTCTATTGCGATTAGAGGCCCTGTGACCATTCAATCCGCTTTTAGTGTTGAGCCCGTCAGTATCACTAGCACTCAAATTACCAAAAGCGTGAATGGTGAAGGTGATGGCACTAAAAAAGGTTCCGATACTATGGGCATGAAGCATCGTGTAGACGACGCCATTTATGTGGTTTACGGTGCAATGACACCACAACTCGCCGATAAAACCGGCTTTAGCGATGAGGATGCCAAAAGCATCAAAGCCATTTTACCTAAACTGTTTGAAGGCGATGAGTCTTCAGCAAGACCAGCGGGTTCAATGGCTGTTAAAAAAGTTATATGGTGGCAACATAATTCCAAAGCGGGGCAATATTCATCTGCTAAGGTGCATCAATCATTGACGGTTAATGCCGATGGCAGTTATGAGTTAAAAGCACTTGATGGCTTAGTCCCCGAGCAAATAGCTGGATTTTAGATTCAAGGTCAGCAATTTATGGTAATACAGATAACATCCCTAAAAGGAATGTTATCTGTGTTTTGTGCCACTTTAAATTGGAAGCCAAAATCAACCATGCAAACCCTAGAACCCATCTATCTCTCACGCTTACAACATTATCTATTTTGCCCTAGGCAATTTGCCCTAATTGAACTGGAAAGCATCTGGGCTGAAAATCAGTTCACTGCTGAAGGCCAGGTCTTGCATCAACGGGTAAACCAAGCCGATCAACAAAAACGCGGTGCTATTCGTACCGTGTGGGCTTTGCGTTTAGCTCATACAGAACTGGGCATTGAAGGCGTTGCCGATGTGGTGGAATATCATAAACAAGCGGATGGCTCAGAAATACCTTATCCAATTGAATATAAACGTGGCAAACCTAAAACCCATCGTGCCGATGAGGTGCAGTTGTGCGCACAGGCACTCTGTTTGGAAGATATGCATGGCCTAGCAGTGCCAGAAGGTGCGTTATTTTATGGTGAAGTGCGACGAAGGCATGCGGTTGTTTTTGATGCGGTATTACGTGATTTAACAGTGCAGACTATTTTAGCCTGTCGTGGCATAGTGCAAACCAATATCACGCCTAAAGCTATCTACAAAGCAAAAAAGTGTAACAAGTGCTCTCTGATTGATCTCTGTCATCCGAAAGGTTTTCATAAATCGGCAGCCGCATGGTTGGCCGCACAGCTCATTGAGGCTTAAGCTTGCGCCCCTTACTTAACGTCATTTATATTCAAACGCAAAACTCTTGGCTACATAAAGATAATGAAAACTTAGTTTTAAAGGTTGAGAAAGAAACTAAAGCCCGTGTGCCCATACATAAATTACAAGGTTTATTGTGTTTTGGGCAGGTGACGATTTCACCTTATCTGATGGCACATTGCGCTGAAAACGGCATTACTATTACCTTTTTAAATATGTACGGTAAGTTTCTAGCGCGTGTTGAAGGCCCCGTGAGTGGCAATGTCTTATTACGCAGAACTCAACATCTAACGGGGCATGATGTAAGTAAAAGCGTTGCTATTGCACAAGTCATGCTGACGGGTAAGCTCTATAACCAGCGCTACGTGATCCGACGCTATTGTCGTGATCATGGCGATAAAATTATTGATGAGCGAGTGCTTAAAGAGCTGCAAACGGCTGAAAAGCGCTTGACGCGGTGTTTAGCACAGTTAACGGATTGTAAATCGATTGATACTTTGATGGGGCGAGAAGGTGAGGCTGCCCAAGTCTATTTTGGTGTGTTTAAACATTTGATACGCCAAGCGGATTTTGACTTTGATGCACGTAGACGCAGGCCGCCCACTGATCCAGTCAATGCCTTGTTATCATTTTGTTATACCTTGCTTACTCATGATTGTCGGTCTGCATTAGAAAGTACTGGACTAGATCCTGCCAGTGGTTTTTTACATCAATTACGTAGCGGCAGGCCGTCTTTGGCATTGGATTTGGCTGAAGAATTTAGACCTATGGTTGATCGCTTTGTCTTGACCTTGATTAATAAGCGGCAATTGGTTCTTAAAGATTTTGAAACTTGGCCTAATGGTTCGGTGACCTTAAAAGAGGAACCACGAAGAACCTTATTGGCCGCTTGGCAAGATCGTAAGCAAGATATGTTAATGCACCCGTGGTTTGAAGAAACAGTACCGGTAGGTTTACTGCCTTGGTTGCAAGCGCAGGTCTTGGCTCGATTCTTACGAGGTGATTGTGAT
>CAMDOP010000369.1 GCA_945903675.1 Crenothrix polyspora | reverse complement strand
CGCTTAAAAAATAAGATCATTGGGGGTTATTTGGGGCGGTGTGAAAATAAATTGGAAACGATTAGTGATTATCAGTTTTCAATATGTTTTGAAAACATGATTTGGCCTGGGTATATGACTGAAAAGATAATTGATTGTTTCGTTGCGGGCACTATACCTTTATATTGGGGCGCGCCAGATATCGAAACTTTAATCCCAAAAGAGGCCTTTATTGATATGCGAAATTTTAGCTCTTTTGAGCAGGTTGAATCATATATAAATGCAATGACTAGAGAAGATGCATTAGAAATGATTAATGCTGGTCGGGATTACTTGCAGTCTGAAATAGGCATGTTGCATAGTTATGAGGGGTTCGCAGATAACATCGTTAAATTGACTAAGATATGTTAGATATTACGGTTTGTATAATGTCTTATAATCGACCTAAATTCTTGCGCGAAGCTCTATCTTCTGTGCTTGCACAGGATCTACGATCGAAAAAAATTATTATTTACGATAATGGTAGTGATGAGTGCGTATACGAAGAGATAAAAGAATTTATTGGTCTTAAGGTTCAATGGCGAGGAGCGGAATTTAATCATTCTGGTATCTGGAATTTTAATCGTGCTTTACGTGAGTGCGAAACAAAATATATTATGATGTTTCATGATGATGATAGGCTATGTCCTGATTTTATTGAGACACAGGTTAAATTTCTTGAAGCTAATGATAACTTTGTTGCCATATCCTGTAATGGTTTTTTGATAAATGAAAGTGGAGAGAGTAAAAATGCTACTCTTGCCCCTTTAAAATTGTCAGAAATTGAGGTTTTTAGTTGTTCAGGTCAAGTAGCGCTTAAATATGCGGGAAACTCATGCATTCCTATGTCTCCCATGGTTTATCGAGTACAGGCAGTTAGTTTGGTTGAGTTTAGAGAGGAGTTCGGCAAGGTTTGTGATGCTGTTTTATTTTGTGATTTAGCTGACATAGGTATGATAGCTTATCAAGAAACACCTCTTTATGAATGTCGTGTTCACTCCGGACAGGATTCAAGTTATTTTGCATACAACTTAATGAATCAACTTGAAGATTTTTTTTGGTCAAGAAAGTGTGTAACTGATGTTGAGCAAGCTAGGTTGCATAGATTATTAATCAGACAGCATACAGCAAGAAATATTAAGCAGCTTTACCAATCAGTAAAAAAGAGAGATTTCTCATTATCTATACTTTTGCTAATGGATGATATGTTTAGGGTTATTGATGCCTTTAAACTAATGAGCTCATGGGCTTTTAAGAATAGATGGATGGAATAATGACATTAAGTAAAGATAGCTTTACAGCATTTATCTTGGGTATAGTCTCCGTTACTACAATTTTATATATTTCTATGGGATCATACATTCCATTGGAAAAAATTCATATCTTAGCTGAAAAGCTAAATCAATAAACTCATCATATACAAATGGATAACAAGGTGATGAAACTAAAACTATTAATACGTCATTGGATAATGGCTTTCATTTACCCAAGACCGCTAATAGGGTTGTTCTATTTACCACGCTACTTTAATCATTGGTTCAGATATGCCAGAACAATTGGAGTAGAAAAAATCAGCGCCCTTGATTTACAGCCATGTTTAGGTGATTGGAGTACGCATACACCATTTGATCCTCACTATTTTTATCAAGGCGCTTGGCTTTCCAGGCGCATCGGTATGGCGAAAACTACCAAACATGTGGATATTGGCTCTAGCGTACTTACTATTAGTGTATTGAGCGCCCAAGTCGAAACACTTTTTGTTGATTATCGACCGCTTAAAGTATCCCTTCCCGGATTGACTTCAATTGCGGGGAATATTCTGGACTTACCGTTTCCTGACGCTTCAATTGATTCGTTATCATGTCTTCATGTTATCGAACATATTGGTCTAGGTCGCTACGGTGATCCGATTGATCCTCAGGGTAGTGTAAAAGCGACACTTGAATTGCAACGTATAGTAAGTCGTGGCGGCAACTTGTTTCTTTCTTTACCCATTGGGCGAGAAAGAGTCTGTTTTAATGCTCATAGGGTACACGCACCCAGTTCAGTATTAACGTTGTTTCCGGATATGACATTGATTGAATTTTCATTCGTGGATGATGCTGGTTTGTATCATGAGCATCAATCAGTTGATGCAGCGATAGGGCTTGAGTATGGCTGTGGACTGTTTCATTTTCAAAAGTCTTAATGGTTTTTGTCGATTATGAATAATCGTCTTCCGGAGTCATTGTGTTAGTTAGCCATGTTCTTGGCGGCATTGGTAATCAAATGTTTCAATTTGCTGCAGGGCGCGCACTTTCCCTTAATAATGACCAGAAGTATCTTCTTGACTTGAGCAATTTTTCGGATTACCGCCTACATCATGGTTTTGAATTGAGTCGGGTGTTCAATGTGGTTACGGAACCTGCAGAAGCATCTACGTTACATCAGTTATTAGGGTGGCGTGAAAATAAATTGGCTAGAAAAGTGTTACGACGGAGGCAGTTTTCCGGGTTAAGAGGCAAAACTTTTGTGGTTGAGCCGTATTTCAATTATTGGTCAGATTTTTTTAATTTAACCGGTGATTGTTATTTGTATGGCTACTGGCAATCAGAACGATACTTTAAAGCAGTTGAATCTGTTATTCGCCAAGATTTTACGTTTCGAGAACCATTGAAAGAACACAATGCTGAACTGGCATTAGAAATGGCATCGATTCAATCTGTCAGCTTACACGTTCGTCGTGGAGATTATGTTAGTAATCCAAAAAATCATAATATTATGAGCGTCTGTGACTTAGAATATTATCGTCTCGCCATTAACTATATTGCCACTCATGTTGAACACCCCGTATTTTATCTCTTTTCTGATGACATGGCTTGGGTAAAACAGAATTTGCCGATGGAATTTCCTTGTGTATATATTGAACATAATGGCGGTGCAGAAAGCTATAGGGATATGCAATTAATGAGCTTATGCCGCCATCATATTATTGCAAACAGTTCTTTTAGTTGGTGGGGGGCGTGGTTGAACCCTAATCCGCAAAAAATAGTAGTTGCACCGAAGCATTGGTTTTGTAACGGAAATGATGATAGTGATTTAATACCTGATGAATGGGTACGACTCTAATGAATCTTTGTGATTTAGTTAAAGCGCCTGTCAGTGTGATTATTCCGTGTTACTGTTGCGTGGATACTATTAAACGGGCGGTAGATTCAGTGATTGCTCAAACGTTACCTCCTGAAGAGATCATATTAATTGATGATTTTAGCAATGATGACGGGGTTACTTTAACTACTCTTAATTATCTTAGGCAAATGCATCAAAAAACGAGCATAAAAATCGTATTGCTTGATAAGAACAGTGGCCCAGGTAGTGCTCGTAATGCTGGGTGGAAAGAGGCTTCGCAACCTTATCTTGCCTTTTTAGATGCGGATGATAGTTGGCATCCTAAGAAACTAGAAATTCAATATCAATGGATGGTTGCCCATCCTGATGTAGTATTATCAGGCCATCAAACCATTAAAATATCAGAAAATGATACTTTGCCAGAATTACCTGAGAATTTAGTTGCTCGTAATATTAATAAATACAGTTTGCTGCTTTCTAATTGCTTTCCAACCCGTTCAGTTATGATAAAACGAGATGTTGCTTATCGGTTTCTGCCTGATAAACGCTATGCAGAAGATTACTTGCTTTGGCTCACAATTGTATTTAATGGTCAGCCTGCTTGGTTTTTGGAAAGTCCAATGGCTTATTCATTTAAGGAAGA
>CAMDOP010000368.1 GCA_945903675.1 Crenothrix polyspora | reverse complement strand
CAACTGCCCAGCGTTAAGCCTATAACCAGTAAACACAAGGCTTGTATTAATTTTTTAAAATTATTCATCGGTATTCTCAGGCTCGCTTTCTGCAGGTGTTTCGTTTTCTTGAGGTTCTGTGGTGTCGGGTGTATTCAAATCAGTAGTTTTCTTGGAAGAATCTTTCGGTTTTATTTTTCTCAGCAGCAACTCTTTTTCTTGGACGCCCTGTTTTAATAGTGCTTTGTCTTGATAAATCTCAACTATTTTCCAGCCATCAAGCTCTGCACCTATACTAATCTTTCGATAATTGTCTTTTGCCACTTTGGTTTTAGAACGGCTAAACAAGGCAGATAAGCCATTAGCGGTTGTATAAACGCCATTTAATTCCCAATCGAATACAAGCGGCACGAGAGCATTCTGAATGGCTTCAGGGCTGGGTTCATCAACCGGTTTTCTCCCTTTTATAAATAACGGTCTGGCAACTAAATCAACATAACTTTCTTCTGGTTGCTCGTTGAGTTTTATATGGGGCATTTCTTCAGGCGATATTTTTGTGTTTGTAGGGGTTAAAGATGCCAATATTGTTTTTTCTACCCAAGATGCGTAAAGCCATTCACACATAATAACCAAGATACAGGCTATACAAATCAAACCTAAGCCAGTTATGAGTTTATTATTCATTATGTTGGTTTTCTCATAAAACTAACGGCTTGAAAATTAATATTCAACTCATTACTTGACTCAATCTGGCGGGTCATTCTGTTTCTTGTTCCGCGCATAGGTCTTATATCAATTTGATCAATAATGATTAAGGGCTCGGATGTCTCTATTTTGTATAGCACGGCTCTTAATTCTTCACTAGTGCCAGTCATTCTGACTCTAACAGTAATTTTATTAAAATTATCATCACTACTTACCGGTAACGCTTGGGTACTACTCAATTGGCCACCGGCATCAACAATTGCTTTTTTTATAAACTCCTGCATTTCAGCTGAGGCCAAGGCATCTGTCTCTTGGCTATTAAAATAGCCTTGAGATATATGTGCATTCGTTATATCAGCCATATTTGCAGTGACCGCTTCCTTGTTGGTTAAAATACGCTCGTATTGTTGCAACTTGACAACAAGATTATTTTTTACTTCACTGAGTTCCATTTTCTTAGTTATTAAAGGCATAATAAGGACTAAAAAAATCACTATCACAACGACAATTAACACACTTAAGGCGAGCCAACGTTGTTGTAGTTCAGGTGTAAATAGATCTATTTTTTTATTTTTGATCACTGGTAGTGCCTTTTTCTTTAGCAACATCAACAGTAATCTGAAACCGTTCGAGTTTACTGATGCTATCTTGTGTTACCGGTGAAGCAAAACGGGCATTAACAAACAATTCAGACTCTTCCAGAAGGGCTATGAGCGTTGACGCAGTTGTTGACTCACCTTGTATTTGCAAATGACCATCAGAATATTGCGCATAACTTAACCAAGTATCATCTTTAATTAAGGTGCTTAAGGTAGTTAGCATAAGAAGTACACCAGGTGTTGCATTCTTTTCTTTAATTAATAGATTAGTTTCATCTATAACAGCATCAATGGAAGATTGCATCACTTTAACTTTTTTGGCATCTTTTTCTAATGATGTGGCTTTTAAGCGTAATCTCTCAACTGTTTGATATTCAAACCAGATAGGCATGGCAATGACAGATAGTAATAACAAGCAGCATAAGGATATCAGGCCATAATGAATTAATTGTGGCAATCTTGCAGTTTTTTGTCTTAACTTTTCAGGTAATAAATTGTAATTATAGTCAGTATTTTCAATATTATTGGGTAAACCCTCATAATCGACGAACAAAGGTGCTATTCCCAATGCTTTGACATCCTCATAAAGTCCGTCAAGCAGTTCTTTGGTGGTTAATACTATCATGACACTAAGTTGGCCGGGTTCATTGATTGCAGGTAACAGCTTGACTGCAAAATAAACCTGTTCCGCCTTAAATGGAGTGTAACGATCAAGTTCATAAGTGACAACTTGATTAAGGTTTTCTTTTGCGGCAATGGGTAAACTCAGTATCTTTTGGATGGCATCTTGGCCAGATAATCTAAGTATCACTGGAACTTTGACTAAACGCTCATCTTTGTCATAAAGGCTTTGAATGTTAAACGTCCTTGCTTCTCGATCAAGGGTTACTAAATGTTCAATTAGCTCGTTATAGTGGTATGTGAGTATGAGTTGATTACCTTTAGGGCTAATGACAATAATGCCTTGTTGTTCATTTAGCAGGTGCTTGATTTTTTCAGGCAACAGGAAGTTGAGCTCTTTTTTCCACCAACGGAAGAACTGCTTAAAGTTAAGATCAATTGTTGAGTTCAGGTTCAGCATATTGTTTTACGACTAGTTCACTCATTGCAGCAGTAAATAACGATTTATTATTGGCTGTTACGTGTTGCCACTTCAATATCTGAAATGGGGTTTTTCCACCGTTATCGGATTTTTTTATGACCACACTGAGGGAGGCTCTTGAGCCATCATCTATCAGTGCTTCAGAAACGAGGGTAAGTATATTATTAGCGCCTGCTGAGTTATTCTGTCCTGTGTTTACTGGAAATGGTGGAGCAGGTAAATTATTTTTAGCGTTTTCCAGTCTCATGACAATATAAGAATCTATTAATCCTACATCCAACCCAGATATTACTTGTAAAACTTCTCTGCTTGCAATTGGCAGTGAAACTCGAGGTTGCCTTGAATAAACAGTCACCAAGGGCTCAATCCAAGACAGCACGGACTTGTCCATGCCCAATACTAACTGTAGTTCTTCAATTGATTCAAAAGGCTTGTTGCTAGGTTGATAGTTAAGCCCTGCTTCTTGATATTCTTCTTTTTCAGCACCATCAATGTGCACGAGTTCGTCGGCATCACGCCAGTCAAGAATGGCATTAACCAATTTGCTTTGTTTATCTGTATCAATAGGTGCAAAAGTCATCAGACTTTGTAATACAGTTTGATTTGCTGTATTAATATCTATTTTGCCAACTTCAGAAAACAATTGTATTCGTATAGTTGCATCGGATGCATTTATCTCATAAATATTACCATCAGCGCGCCAGACTTTATTTGGATCAGGATTAAGTAGCATTGTTTCGGCTAAGGCAATCCCAGATTCTGCTATAGCCATAGCATGAGCATTATTTTTTATGACTGAAACAATTGAGGATTCTCTTCGCATGCTTAGTGCAAAGCTTCCGGCCATAATAATCAATATACTCAATACCCATAAAACCAGTACCAGAGCCATTCCGTTTTGCCTTGTCATTGGACAGTCTCAGATTCATTTATATTCTCTGAACTACCTGTAGCATTATTATTTTCACTGGTGCCAGTCACCTTAAGGTCAAAAATCATCTCAGGCCAGAAGTAACCATTTGTCAATAGTATATTTATTTTAACCAAGCTGGGGAGAACAGCTTTATCTACCCATTCTTCGTTCCAAGAGCCTTCTGTAAGTCCGTCCTCAGAACCAAAATAAGACAGTTTAAATTCACTGACGTGCTTTATTAATGTTACTTCTTCTTTACTAGGCTTTTCGTCCTCTGCTAGAGAAATAAAGGGAACTAAAGCGACATTGATATATTGGTCGCTATCGTCCTCAAGAAGAGTGACAGAAAATAACTGTAAGCCTAATTTCCCGGCACTTGCGGGAAACGCAGAAACAAATTGCATTGACTGACTATTGCCTTGAAAAGAAAAACTCGTTTCACCTGTAGCGGTAGTATTAAATAAGGGTTTCGCTGT
>CAMDOP010000367.1 GCA_945903675.1 Crenothrix polyspora | reverse complement strand
ATGGTAAAGACCGGAAATTCGTCCACTTCATTGTAATAGCCGGTGTGATCGCCAAACGGGCCTTCTTTCGCTGTTTCGCCTGGATAAATAAAGCCTTCAAAAACAATTTCAGCACTGGCAGGGACTTGTAAATCATTGATCAAGCAATTAGCGACTTCAGTTTTACTGCCACGTAATAACCCAGCAAAGGCATATTCTGACAAGGTATCGGGTACAGGAGTTACGGCAGCTAGAATGGTGGCAGGATCAGCGCCCAAAGCCACGGAGACTGGAAACGGTTTACCTGGATAAGCCTTTTGCCATTCTCTAAAATCTAAAGCCCCGCCGCGATGCGCTAACCAACGCATAATCACTTTATTTTTACCAATGACTTGTTGGCGATAAATACCCAAATTTTGTCGCTCTTTATTAGGCCCTTTAGTAATCACTAAAGGCCAAGTAATCAAAGGAGCAGCATCATCTGGCCAACAGGTTTGAATGGGATAAACGCTTAGATCAATTTCATTGCCCTCTCTAATCAACTCTTGGCAAGGTGGCGAGCTCACCAATTTAGGCGCCATATTTAATACTTGTTTGAACACAGGAAACTTTTCCCACGCATCTTTCATGCCTTTGGGCGGCTCTGGCTCTTTTAACATGGCCAAAAGTTCACCTATGCCGCGCAAATCCGTAACCGATTCAGCGCCCATACCCATAGCAACACGCCTAGGCGTGCCAAACAAGTTGGCAAGCACTGGAATATTATAGCCGGTAGGATTTTCAAACAATAAAGCAGGGCCGCCTTGTTTTAAGGTGCGATCACAAATCTCGGTCATTTCCAGATAAGGATCAACGGGAACGGTAATGCGTTTTAACTCACCTTGTTTTTCTAGTTGTTTGATGAAATCGCGTAAATCATGATATTTCATGCCGCAATTCCACTGTGTCTGAGCAAAGCATCAATATTAGGTTCACGACCACGGAAATTGATAAACAAATCCATGGCATCTTGACTGCCGCCTTGTTCCAATATCTGAGTTAAAAAAGCCTGCCCAGTTTTCCTGTCAAATATGCCTTTTTCTTCGAATAAAGAAAAGGCATCACTGGATAAGACTTCAGCCCATTTATAGCTGTAATATCCGGCCGCATAGCCGCCGGCAAAAATATGCGAAAAGCTATGAGCAAAACGATTGAATTCGGGCGGCGACATTACAGCGACTTGGGCTCTTATTTGCGCTAGGGTTTCATAGATACGTCCGCCTAGTTCTGGCTTATAGTCTTTGTGAATTCTAAAATCGAAGAGACTAAACTCTAACTGCCTGACCATAATCATGCCGGCCTGAAAGTTTTTCGCAGCCAACATTTTCTTAAACAGACTATCAGGTAAAACCTCACCGGTTTGATAATGTCCTGAAATCAAAGCCAGTGCTTCTTGCTCCCAACACCAATTTTCCATGAATTGACTCGGCAGCTCAACCGCGTCCCATTCCACACCATTAATGCCAGAAACGCCTAAATGATCAACTAAAGTAAGCATGTGTTGTAGGCCATGGCCAAACTCATGAAACAAAGTAATCACATCATCATGCGTCAGTAAAGCGGGTATATCGGCCGTAGGTGCTGCAAAATTACAGGTTAAATATGCAACTGGGATTTGAATATTGCCGCCTTTATTTTTACGACCTACGCAATCATCCATCCAAGCGCCACCACGTTTTTTAGCGCGGGCATACAGATCAATATAAAACTGTCCGCGTAACAAACCGTTTTCGTCATGAATCTGGAAGAAGCGCACATCGGTATACCAGGTGTCGAAATCGGTTATCTCGGTAATATTTAAGCCATAGAGTTTTTCTACCACAGCAAATAAGCCTGGCAAAACTCGGCTAATCGGGAAGTAGGACTTTACCTCTTCTTGAGAGAGCTGATAATAATGCTGACGCATTTTTTCTGAAACATAGCCTACGTCCCAAGATTGCAGATCATCAATGCCACATTGTTGCTCGGCAAAATCACGTAACTCTGCAAGATCTTTGTGTGCCTGTGGTCCTGACTTTATGGCCAAATCTTCCAGAAAATGTATCACATCATCGGGTTTATTAGCCATTTTGGTCGCCAAGGATAACTCGGCATAATTATTAAAGCCTAACAACTGGGCTTTTTCATGACGCAACGCTAATATTTGCTCCATGAGTACACTGTTATCCCATTGTCCAGCTTGTGGGCCACGATCTGAAGCACGGGTCGCATAAGCCTCATAATGTTCACTACGCAAGGCTCGGTCATCAGCGTATGTCAGCACCGCTTGATAAGAAGGACTGTGCAAGGTTATTAGCCAGCCTTGTTGATCTTGACTTTCAGCCGCTTGTTTAGCACTGGCTTTGGCCGACTCAGGGAATCCTGCTAGATCTTTTTCATCGGTTATGAGTTTAGACCAAGCATTAGTGGCATCGAGAAGATTTTCTTCATAGAGACTGGCAAGCTTAGATAACTCCTGACTAATGTCTTTATAGCGCAGTTTTTTGTCAGCCTCCAAATCAACACCAGACAATTTAAAGTCTCTTAACGCATTATTAAGCACTTTCTGTTGAGCGGGTTCTAGCGTTTTAAACTCATCACTATTGGCCAACATTTGATAGGCATTACATAACTTTGCATTTTGACCCATTTCTGTAGAATAAGCACTTAGCTTAGGTAAACAGGCGTTATAGGCTTCACGTAATTCATCACTATTGACCACTGAATTTAAATGGCTAACTGGAGACCAGGCTTTATTAAGCTTATCTTCAGCTTCTTCTATGGGTTCAACCAGATTATTCCAAGTATAGTGACTGGAAGCTTTTAATTGCTGATCGACAACTGTAAGTGCTTCAGCCAATAATTGGCTAATAGACGGTACTATGTATTCGGGCTTGATCTGAGAAAATAAGGGCAAATCAGTAGTCGTTAATAAAGGATTCATAAGTGGTCAGATAATAGTTGACTGCGTTAATGCGTTTTATAACACAAAGAGTGATTTATTGACTAGATAGACCGGCTATTCAGTCTTTACTTTTTTGTTGAAGTATCAAAAAACACGGCTGTTTTTGATAAATGATCATGCCATCCACGACTGTCTTTATCGATCAGTATCCATAAATAGCCTAAACCGAAAAAACCCCAAGCAACGCTAGCCGTTGCAAAACGAACCAAGGCTTGACTCCAGTCGAGTGTTTTTTTATCTTGTGTGAGGACTGTCAGTTTCCAGGCACGTAAACCCAAAGTTTGTCCACCATGTGTCCAAAACCAACCATAAAAAAAGAAACTTACGACGACTAAGTAGAGGCGATAAATCAGTACGTGATGATCAGTGACTGCCATGCCAGCAGTAAAAGGTAATAAGAGTGCTGTTGCGAGAAATAAAACGGCAATCAGCAGCAGCAGATCATAAGTTTGTGCTGCTAAACGACGAAAAAAACCAGGTGCAGATACGATATCGCTTCCTGGCTTTTGCTGTTTATATATTTTTGAGGACAATTAAACTTTGAATAGCGCTAATTTTTGACCGAAATACATACACATTGCCATTAAAGATCCTAGCATCACTAGAGAAAATAAAAATGGCGGCCTATGAAACAGAAGAATAAAAAAATCTGTTACAAAAATACTGGTTAATACTGGCTGGTCAATTAAGGCATTAAGAATCTTTTTGAACATAACTACACCGTCCGGTATGCAAATAATAACTGCGTAAATTTAGAAAAATGGTTGCCTGATGTTTTATTTGTTTGTTGTACAATCGGTACTTGTAAAAATCAGTG
>CAMDOP010000366.1 GCA_945903675.1 Crenothrix polyspora | reverse complement strand
GGTCAACTTTAATGTTTCCTGCGTTTAAGGAATTACCTTCTACATAGCCTATGTAATTTAACGCCGATGATTCCAGTAATTTTGCAGCAGATTTGACTTGCTCATTACCCTTCATGTCTTCTTCGCCGATATTTAATAAGCCTACTTTTGGATTTTCCAAGCCCTCAACAGCTTTAACGAGTTCATTGCCCATAATAGCAAATTGAAACAAATGCTCAGCTGTGCAGTCTACATTAGCCCCTAAATCGAGCACATGAGTATGTCCGAGGGTAGAAGGTAGTGTGGAAATTATTGCGGGTCTATCAATTCCAGGCATCATTTTTAAGACAAACCTAGCCGTTGCCATTAAAGCGCCGGTATTGCCAGCGCTTACGCAAGCGTCAGCATGGCCATCGCGAACAAGATTGATAGCGACGCGCATTGAAGAGTCTTTTTTATTTCTTAAGGCTTTAGAAGGAGATTCATCCATAGTAACGCACTGAGAGGCGTGATGAATGCTCAGTCGATCTTGATGGCGCAGTGGTTGTTGAAGTAATAATTGTTTAATAATTACTTCATCACCTACTAAAATTAGATTTAAGTCTGGATTGCTTTTTAAACAATCCAATGATGCAGGAATAGTGACTTGAGGGCCAAAATCACCGCCCATTGCATCTATTGAAATTGTTAAGCTCACGCTGGCGACTAACTCCGCACATATTCAGGTAAGCCGAGCCAGAAATGGATCGGCACAGCATCATTCCAGATTGGAAGGATTATTCTTCGTCGCTAGACGTTTTTGCAACAATTAAGCGACCCTTGAAATAACCATCAGGAGTCATGTGATGACGTAAATGCATTTCTCCAGTAATACTGTCTTGTGATAAAGCTTTGCTTGTTAAAGCATCATGTGAGCGACGTTGACCACGTCTTGAACGCGATACTTTACTTTTCTGTACGGCCATTATTGTTCTCCGGTTTTTTAAGTTTTGCTAAAATTGCAAAAGGGTTTTTAGGGGATGACTGTTCTTCAGTCAAAAAAATGTCAGTGCCAATATGGCTAGTCTGAGGAATAAGACAGTTATTATTATGCTTTGGATAAGACGGTAGCATAAGTAAAAGCTCATCTTCAATGATATTCTTTAGAAGAACTCTATCTTCAAGAACCATTAAAGGCTCATATTCTTCAGGCAATCTATTCGCTTGATCTATCGTCTTAACCATACCTAGTTTTATATGACTATGTATAGGTAATGTAACTGCTGTTAAACAGTTTTGACAAATAAGTTCTAAATTAGCGATTATGTCTCCCTCTGCTATAGGAAGGTGACCTTCTCGACTAAAAAAAAGATCAATAGACACCGCTCCATTGTCGTCAGCTAAGAAATCAGCTAATCGATCCAGGCTTGATATGGGTAATTGACCTTTTAATTCACCACGCTTATCAGCTAAGTGCACAGGGTCTATATATTCAGGTAATCTATCTAACATAACTTTGCAATAATATAGAAAAACACTGAAATCGTCAAACCCTAAATAAATTTGTTAGCTTAACTTGAACGTTTTTATCGTTGTTATTTTGAAACTTCATTGCTCGGAGTAGGGTGGTGCAATTTTAACGTAGAAAATTCTCTAACTGATGAGGGTTATTACTCTATTATATAAGCAGATTTTTTATATGGCAGATTAAACAATCACTACACATCCGTCGAATTACGATTAACTGAATGCTCAAGGGTGGTGGATTCTTATTACACACACTTTCCTTAACGATAGTTGACAGGTACATTACTCCAGTTGACAATGAACACACTTATAGTTCCCGTAGGCGGTAACGCTAAACTGAACTTAAGTCATTAGTAGTTTTTATTTAGCCCTACTATGGCAAAAACCAATGATGACTCAATACGTTACATTCACATTAAAACTTATATGCTAAAGCGATCTCTTTTACTGACATCAATCTTTTGCGCATTTTTTGCAATGGCATCCATCGTTCATGCTGAAAATAAGCCGCAATCGCTGCTTGATATTTATAGTTTGGCTTTAGCGCATGATGCAACCTTAGCTTCGGCATTGTTGGCTAATCAAGCAACTCAGGAAATTATCCAGCAAGGCAAAGCACTATATCGCCCCGTGGTTAACTTTAATGCCGGTACGTCTATTTCTCATACCGATATTGCTTTTAATACTGCGCGTGTTCCCTTTCCAGGTGGCCCGCAATCTTTTTCAGCTTATCAATATGGCGTTGAAGCGCGTCAACCGATATATCGACAACAAAATTTAGTTGAATTAGAGCAGGCAAAGACTCAAGTCAGCTTAGCCGATAAGCAGTTGTATTTAACCCAGCAAACCTTAATTTTACGTACGACCCTAGCCTATTTTGATGTATTACTCACCCAAGATAAAAGCGAGTTATTAACGGCACAAAAAGCCGCGATTCTAAGCCAGTTAGAACAAGCTAAAGCCAACTTTGAGGTCGGCACCAATACCAGTACCGATGTGAATGAAGCCCAAGCTCGTTATGATTTAGTCGTCGCGCAAGAACTTGCGGCCATTAACGATCATCAAATAGCTCAACAAGTCATTCAGGCTATTACCGGTGAAATCCCTGTGTCTTTAGCCGTAGTGAATGCCACCATGAAAACTCATGCCTTAGAACAAAGCATGGATAAATGGCTAGAGGTTGCAGCGGCAAACGATTTAAACATACAAATTCATCAAGATAGCGTTAAGTTATCTGAGCAAGCTATAGAGTATGCCAATGCTGGACATTTGCCGACTTTGGATGCCGTTGCCAGTGTTTCAGATAGTTATGCTAGTAGTAGTTATTACGGTTTTGGTAGTGACCTTAAAAGTGGCAGTGTGGGTTTGCAATTACAGGTACCCTTATATCAAGGAGGAGGTACAGCTTCGAGAGTCCGTCAAGCGCTGTTAAATAAACAAAAGGCAGTCAATGACGTGGATGTTGCAAGGAGACAAACTAGCCAAGAGACGCAACGTGCTTATTTAAACTTGAATACTAGTATTGCTCAAGTTAAAGCCTATCAGCAAGCCTTAGTCAGTAGTCAAAGTCAGTTAGAGTCTACTCATGTAAGTTATGATGTTGGCTTACGCACTAGTGTTGATGTACTCAATGCGCAACAGCAATTATTTAGTGCCAAGCGTGATTTACTGCAAGCACGCTACAGTTATTTAGTGAATATCATCCGTTTGAAAGCCGTTACAGGCGTGATTGCAGAAAGTGATTTAGTCGATATTAATCAGCAACTCGTACAATAATACCCGCCTTACTATGCTGCAGCCTTAACCCTACTCACCAAAATCCGCTACTAGAAAACTTTATGACAAAGATAATCCTTGGATGCTTATTAATAGTGCTACTGACTGACTGTAGTCAGTCGCCACCCCCAGAAACACCGCCACGCCCAGCCTTGGTGACTGTGGTTGGTGAAAAAACCTCCGGACAGGGCATGATCTTAGTCGGTGAAGTGCGTCCTCGTTACGAATCGAGTCAAGGCTTTAGAGTGCATGGCAAAATCATTAAGCGTAATGTAGAGGTTGGGGCGCATATTAAGAAAGGCCAGGTCTTGGCTTATTTAGATCCAGTCGATAATCATTTAAGCGTTACTGCCGCAATGGCAGCCGTGAGTGCGGCAGAGGCCGATAAAAACTTAGCGATGGCCGAGTTAACCCGTCAGCGCCAGTTGTTTGCTAAAAAATTCATCTCGGCTTCGGCTCTGGATATAAAAGAAGCCCAATATGTAACTACCAGTGCGAGACTTGCTCAAGCTAAGGCGCAAGCGCAGGTTGCTGAAAAT
>CAMDOP010000365.1 GCA_945903675.1 Crenothrix polyspora | reverse complement strand
GCTTTATTTCAGGTGAATTTATTATTTCATCGGCTATATTTGCTTTAGCCGTAATTGGAAGCTACATCAAAACCAATAGCTTACATAAAAAAGTCGGTCAATTGACGTGGGGTTGATTCCTGTAGCTTGATGTCATTTAGAGCCTCAGGATTCTGAATGACATTTTGTCCTTAACATCGCAATAACCACCGAACACCATAACCTATTTTTAATTCACCATTGCATTTTTACAAGATTAGCTCGTGCCAGACTATGTCCTTGCTCTGCCGATAATTTAAACCTTTTCAGCGTTTCAACATCAATCAGTGATTACTAGTCGCTCAATGTTTTCACTTTTCATAATGATAATTCAACTCAAAGAAGTTCCCCATAATGAAAGCAACCAATAAAAATTCTAATAAATCCTTTAATCCACAAGCCAATAATGCTGCACTCCTTCTTAATCGGAATACTAGGATTGCAGAATATGCGTACTACCAATCAGAAAATAGGGGTTTTGAGTCTGGACATGACGTTGAAGATTGGCTAGAAGCTGAACGGCACTTTGAACAACAAACTGTTTTATTCCAGTCTGGCGACTATTATTCACTCAGTATCTAGGTAAAAATCAATAGCCTGATCTTGCCTGTTAAAAGCACTTTACATGGTGCTGATTTTAGATTTTAGTCCATTCCCTGTATCGTCCTCTCGTACTATCCTATATTTTTTATTTAGATCCAGTTGATTCAAGAAGGTTATAAACAAACTGTACCTCAACTTGCCTAATTTAAATTGCCTGTTAGATTAAGAATAAATTTTTACAGATATGGTATCGACAACCGGAACCTTCAAAATTACACTTTACCCGTGAGATATGTATCATTTGATATACCTCAGTACCGCTAGAAAATTATTTACCGATAATCAGTTGGTTGAGTTGTTAACTATTGCAGTTAAAAATAATACGATCAGGAATGTCACTCGATTCTTAATCTATGTTGAAGGTAGTTTTATTCAAGTTCTTGAAGGTAAAAAACCTGATGTTGAACTTATATTTGATAAGATATCAAATAACAATAGACACCATCAAATTACAGTTTTGGATAGAAGTAATATTAAAAAAAGAAACTTCGAAACTTGGTCAATGGGTTTTAACTCGTTTCGACACGAAGAACTGATTTTAATTGATGGTTATTCTTCAATTTCAAATTTAAAGCTATTAGATAAACAGTCTGACGTTTTAGATTTGTGGCAATAATGAATCAGATAATTACTTTGTAAAAATCTTGCTGATGCTCAAGCCTCTGTTTCTTCAGCTGATTTGGCTTAAGCTATGGCAGATGCAGGTGTATTAGGAAAGCCACAGATATGGCTAACCGAGAAACGTTAACAAATTTCATTTTAAACTATTAACTAAAATATGCTTGAACACAGAATGTCATTGCAGTAACTGAGCAAGTTTTTACGGAAAAATCAGGGCAATCTATAAACAGATCTTAGTCTTAATTTTAATTAACCAAGACAACCCAAAGATTATCCTTTTAATAAGCTCAGATAATTAATTACCGTAAAAGTAATATCAAAAATTCCATATCATTGTTATGAGGTCCCATAAAGGAAAAATCATGAAATATAAAATAGCTACCATTGCATTAATATTTACACTTCCATTAACTGTACATGCTTTTTCTGGTGGAGATATGGGTGACTCTCCCGAGATTCGTGCACAAAAGATTGAAAGAATGACTAAAAGTTTAAGCTTAAGTCCCGAGCAGGAAGCCAAACTTACCAATCTATTTGAAGCGCAAGGAGCTAAATATAAAGCTATTCATGAAGAAACTCGCAAACAAATGGAAACTTTTCTTACTAAGGAACAACTTGCCAAAATGGATGCTATGAGGGAAAAACGTCATCTAAAGTGGAAAAAAGAACACGGGGATTTAACTGGAGCTGAAACACCCGCAGTCGTTAAATAAAGTTCAGCTTAAGATACGTCAAAGCCCCTTCCATGAACGGAAGGGGCATGATGTTATGTTATTGATTTTAATGGTTCTTAGTTTAACGTCATTAAGAATATTCAGCAATTATCAGTCGCCCCTCTGTCCTTTGGCAACTAAAATGGTTCATTTTACTTCTAGCATTACTGGTTCTAGATTTTAGTTCATTCCCTGTTTCATTCCTCGTACTGCTCTATATTTTTTTATTTAGACCCAGTTGGTTCAAGAAGGTAATAGACAAACTGTACTCGTCTAATTAATATGACCGTTTAACTTAACAAAGGAATTCAAATGATTCATTTATTTGTTCGGCAAGATGTCGCTGATTATGAAACTTGGCGATTGGTCTATGATAGGTTTTATAGCAACCCGGATGCTCACGGCGCTCCTATTACAACGGTCTATCAATCCATAGATAATCCAAACGATATCACTGTTGAACATACCTTCAAAAATCTTGATGATGCACGAGCCCTAGTTTCTTCACCTGATTTGACTCAAGCTATGTCAGCTGCAGGTGTATTAGGAAAGCCACGGATATGGCTAACCGAGAAACGTTAACACTATTCATTTTAAAATATTAACTAAATTTATGCGTGTTTCATCAAACCTTCCCAAATTTATTGCCATCCCAATATTACTGATGATTGTTGTAACATCTGTAGTATTGTTATCTGTAGCCTTCGCAATATTATTGATACCTATGGCAATAGTGGGATTCAAATTCTGGAGGATGATTAGATTGGCTCAGACACAGCAGAATGTGGATGTGATAGAGACTCAATATACGGTGATTGAAAAGAGAGATGATGACTTATAAGTTAGCGTTTTAATTTACCTAAGTAGCAATAAAAGACCAAATGATCGATGGGAAATTATTGCTTACAATGGGGCGTCCCTTTAAAATTTTACTCAGGCGTAAATTCCACACATGAAGAAACCCCAAACATTATTCCTACCGGCCAATAGCCGAAAATGTAAAGACTTTGGATTTATGCAAGCCTACTTATCATTTAAGCCAGATTTGCCTGAAGATAGACAGTCATTTGGCGCACTTATACCTAGTGATGATGCTATTTTAAAGCCAGATGCAAAAAGCTTCGGGATTCATGCTCACAAAGATGTAGAAGTAGTGACTTTCATTGTGCAAGGCACTGTAAAACATGTTGATCCTCATGATGAACAACATTCTGGAATCTTAAGTGCTAAAGGTATACAGATTATTAGTGCAGGGACAGGCATTGAACACAATGAGGAGAATGAATCGGCTACAGATGAATTACATGCATTACAAATCTGGTTTAAACCTAGAGAGAATGGCATGGAGCCAGGCTATGCTAGCCAAACACTGAAAGCAACCGACTATACCAATCAACTGACCTGTATTTTATCGCCACAGGGTGTAAATGGTAGTCTTGTGGTTCAACAAGATGTCTATATGTATTACTGCCTATCCGATACTGATAAAGCAGTCACTTATGAACCTCAGGACAATCATCGTAGGGTGTTTATTTATGTGATTGAAGGACAGTTGCTCATCCATGATAGGACTCTAACAAAGGGTGATGGTTATGGAATTCTAGAATGTGAGCCCATGGATTTAACATTGTTGCCGGATACTGAATTACTGCTATTCGATATGGCTATTTAATGACTGACCTGTCAATTATTTTAAAATCATCGGCATTAAATATCTTGAAACATTCCTCATAAGAATAAGCTCAGTAAAAGCTTTTCAACGAAGAAAGATAGCCATGTGCTACCCCGTAGTTCCCAAATGCTTCAACTCCCTCAGGTTCTGGTGCAGACTTACTATGATTTAGTATGGCTTGGATGATTAGA
>CAMDOP010000364.1 GCA_945903675.1 Crenothrix polyspora | reverse complement strand
ACCACTCAGATTTATCGGCAATGGCTATTAGAAAATAAAGGCTCCGACAAAATAACCGGCTCGCCACAAATTGATAGACGCACGGCACTCATTGAACACTTTCAGTTTCATGCTGAAATTATGATTGCCACTGAAGCGGGTGCCGAAGGGGTAAACTTACAGTTTTGTTCCTTGGTTATTAACTATGATTTACCTTGGAATCCGCAACGTGTAGAACAACGTATAGGGCGCTGCCATCGTTACGGACAAAAATTTGATGTCGTCGTTATCAACTTCATTAACCAAAGTAACTATGCCGACCAGCGTGTACTGCAACTATTAACGGATAAGTTTCATTTATTTGATGGTGTCTTTGGTGCTTCCGATGATGTGTTGGGCTCAATTGAATCGGGTATTGATTTTGAAAAGCGCATACAAGCCATTTACGAAACCTGCCGCACTATCGAACAAATTGAAGCTGCCTTCACTCAGCTCCAACAGGAAATGGAAGGTGACATTAACAAGCAGATGACTGAAACCCGGCAACAACTATTAGATAATTTTGATGAAGATATTCACAACCTACTCAAGTTACAGTTGGATCAAGCGGAACAACGCTTAGATAAAATTAGCCGTTGGTTTTGGGCAGTAACGCAGCATCAACTTAAAGCTTACGCAAGATTTGACGACCATCACCACCGCTTTAATCTGCATGATAATGTTACACAAGAAGTGCCACTAGGTGACTATCAACTCGTTGCCCGAGGTCAGAGCCAAAGTACAACGTCTGTTAACGCCCACGTCTATCGCCTCAATCATCCACTAGGCGAATGGGTGCTGGAAACAGCAAAAAATAAAGCGACACCCACGGCACTAATTAACTTTGACTATGCTGCACATGGCGCAAAAATTAGCGTCATTGAATCACTACTGGGGCAATCAGGCACGTTAAAATTACAGCGTTTTAGCATAGAAGCTTTGGAGCGGACGGAAGATCATCTGATGTTTGCAGCCGAGACTAGTGACGGCAAACTATTACCAGCTGAAACAGCTCAGAAACTCATGCAGTTACCAGCAACTCATTGCCAGTTGCAAAGTGTGTTAGCCAGCACCCAACTTGAAGCCGAACTAACTAGCTCTAAAAATGATATTATCAAAATGGTCAACAGTCGTAACCTGAGCTTTTTTGAAGAAGAAGTGAATAAACTTGACCACTGGGCTGATGACTTAAAATTTGGTTTGGAACACGGCATCAAGGATATTGACCAACAAATTAAAGAAGTGCGCCGTCAGGCAAAGATAGCGCCGACACTGGAAGAAAAGTTATCATGGCAGAAAAACCAACGGGATTTGGAACGCGCGCGCAATAAACAACGCAAGGAATTGTTTGATCGTCAGGATGAAGTAGATGAGCGACGAGAAGCCTTAATTGAGCAGTTGGAAAGCAAACTTAATCAGAAACTTGAGAGTGAAGATTTGTTTACTATCCACTGGAGTTTATAAGTAAATAAAATATCAAATCCTCACACATAGGATCAAACGCAAATAATGTCAGCGACCAATTTTAAAACTGAAAACAATACCTATCGCAAATTAATTGGCAATGGGCTGACTTATCGCATTCCACGTTTTCAACGAGATTACAGTTGGACAGATGATGAGTGGGAAGACCTGTGGGCAGATATTCTTGGCACTATTCAAGAAGACGGAGAGCCGGCTCATTATATGGGTTATCTGGTGTTGCAATCTCAAGACGAAAAAAGTTTCGATGTCATCGATGGTCAACAACGACTGACTACCTTAACGTTAATTGTGTTAGCCGCTCTAAAAAATCTTCAGCGTTTAATTGCAGACAATAATCAACCAGAACATAACCAACAGAGATTGGATCAAATTCGCCAGACCTATATTGGTTATCTTGACCCTGTCACGCTCGTTTCACGTACAAAGTTGACGCTTAACCGGAATAATGATCATTATTTTCAAACGTATCTAGTACAACTGGGACATTTACCGCAACGGGGCTTTAGAGCTTCGGAGCATAGTTTACGTAAAGCTTTTGAATGGTTTGAGAAGCGAGTGCGTGATTACGCAAAAAAATCAGGCGGTGATGAGGGGGTTGCCTTGGCTACCTTGGTGGAAACCATGAGTGATCGACTCTTTTTTACGGTTATCAGCGTTACCGATGAGTTAAATGCCTATAAAGTATTTGAAACTCTAAATGCTCGTGGTGTGCGTCTTTCATCGACTGACCTACTGAAAAACTATCTGTTCTCAGTGTTGCATCGTGATAATGAACACCTGCATGAAATGAAAGTGTTGGAAGACCGTTGGGAGGCGATGGTAACTCGACTTGGCAGTGAGAGCTTTCCAGATTTTCTTCGTATTCACTGGATTAGTCGACGATCTTTTGTCCGGCAGTCTGAGTTATTTAAAACCATTCGCGCTAAAGTAACCCATCGTGAGGCAGTATTTCAATTACTGCGCGATATGGAAGAAGATATGGATACTTATTTAGCGCTTACCCATCCAGAAGTATCTCAGTGGCATCCAGATTTAAAGGGTTATGCACAAAACTTGCGCATGTTTAGTGTAAGACAGCCATTTCCATTGCTTTTTGCAGCTTATAGGCAATTACCAAACGCTGACTTTGCCAGTTTGCTAAGGAGTTGTCTCATGATTTCATTTCGCTACAACGTCATTGGTAGTCAGCCAACCAACGAACAAGAGCGGGTTTATTATGCGGTGGCACAAAAAATAGCTAACGGTGAAATTCTGACAGTCAACGCGGCACTTGAAGGACTAAAAGCCGTTTATCCAAACGATGACACCTTTAGAGTCGCTTTTGCTGAAAAAACAATCCGTACGACAAACTCGCGCAATTTGCGTATTGTGCGCTATATTTTTTGCGCATTGGAAAAGCAAGCCAGCAGCAATGATTATGATTTTGAGAGTGACAGTTTCAACATTGAGCATGTGCTTCCTCAAAATCCTGAGGCGGGTTGGGACGCTTTTACTGATGAAGAAGCCGATGCAATGGTTTATAGATTGGGTAACATGACGTTGCTTGCAAAAAAATCGAATAAGAACCTTGGCAATGACGGATTCGATATTAAAAAACCGGTACTCGCAGAAAGTCAGTTTGAGTTGACTAGAAAAATAGCAGAAGACAATACGGATTGGACGCCTGAGCGTATAGCCGCGCGCCAGAAAATATTAGCTAAATTAGCCACATCTATTTGGCGTATTGCACAGTTATCCTAATGAAAGTAGAGGTAGGTGTTAAATCAGACATTGTACGCCGTAGATTTATCATGACTATGAATAGTGCTACCTTCCTACCAGACTGGGTATCTCCTCCAGGCGAAACAATTTTAGACTTAATGAATGAAAAAGCTTGGACACAAGTAGAGCTTGCACAAAAATTGGGTTATACCCTTAAGCAACTTAAGCTAATGATTGAAGGTAAAGTTTCGTTAACAGAAGATACCGCATTAAGATTAGAACAAGTTTTGGGTTCGACCGTTAACTTTTGGCTTAATAGGGAAATTAAATATCGGGTGCATTTAACGGGTATTGAACCGCTAGAAAAGACAAATACACAATCGATCTGATGATAAAACAAAAAGCCCCGATGACTCCATCGAGGCTTTTTGCCGACCAAGTATCCCTAATCCGATTTAAGTATCGTTTGATTATTAGCAATTGACAAGCTACAACTAAAAACACGAGCATAAGGCATGAGCAAAACCAAACTGGAACTGACTTGGATAGGCAAGGATAAACGGCCTAAACTGGAGCCGAGAATATTACTGGAAGACCCAAGCTTGTCGTATCACGCAAAGCATCGTGTCAGTGAAAATGATCAG
>CAMDOP010000363.1 GCA_945903675.1 Crenothrix polyspora | reverse complement strand
TTGAAAAAAAATCTACGTATTACCCTGCCAGTTTTGGCATTATCGGTAATAGTTTAGTGATGCAGGAATTATTTAACCGACTTGATAAAGTAGCTAAAGAAGATTGTTCGGTATTGATTGAAGGCGAAACTGGAACTGGCAAAGAACTGATCGCCACTGCCATCCATACTCATTCGGATCGTGCTAAATACCCATTAGTGGCAATTAATTGTGGTGCATTTCCAAAAGATTTGATACAAGCAGAATTGTTTGGCCATGAAAAAGGTGCCTTTACTGGGGCATTGCAGCGCAAAATAGGCCGAATTGAAATGGCACAAGGCGGCACCTTATTTCTGGATGAAATTGGTGACTTACCTCTGGAACAGCAAATTAATTTGTTACGCTTTCTGGAAGATAGAACTATTGAGCGTATTGGCGGATCAGAAAAAATAGCCATTGATGTGCGTGTGATTGCAGCGACACATGTTGATTTACAAGCGGCAGTCCAACGAAAAGAATTTAGGGAAGATTTGTATTATCGACTGCAAGTGTTACAACTCAAAACACCGCCTCTAAGGTTAAGGGAAAATGACATAGAACTACTTGCTTATTATTTTTTCAATAAATTCGCTGAAAATGGGCTTTATAAAGCGAAAGGCTTAGATGCTGATGCGCAGTACTTAATCAAAAATTACGATTGGCCGGGTAATGTACGCCAATTAATGAACTGCATACGGCATGCCTTAGTGATATCAGAAAATCGCATGTTAACGCCCGGTGACTTAGGTATTGATCGGCGTCATAAAGTTCGGATTATGCAAACACTGGAGCAGGCCCGCGCCGTTGCCGAACGAGAATCCATAATTATCTGTTTACGGCATAGCAATAATAATATGAGCCGTGCGGCTGAAGTACTCGGTATTTCGCGGGTCAGTTTGTATCGTTTAACGACTAAATACAAGATAATGTAAGCCATCCAAGAGCCATAACGCCTGTGCTGTATCACAAATATTACAGTGAGTTTTTAAGAGTTTCATAGGTTTTTGTCTGGCCTATAATAGAAATGTTACAGTCAACTTAAGCGTGATTCATTAATTCTCATGGCTTCATCAATCAACGGACTTCATAAATATTACACTGATACCTAAATGTGACACCGTAACGCTTAAGTAACAAAACAAATTTCAGATGAAACAAGGCGTTAGTTAAGTTGGCACGGTTTTAGCTTATTAGTATTTAAGTCTAAAGTATCATACCTATAGACACAGACCCAGAAAGGGAAGCTTATAATCCATTAATAGGTAATTGGATGATGTCTTGTAAAAGAAATAATAAAGAATTTCCCTCAGGATTTGGAATAATCGGTGCCAGTGGAATCATGCAGAATTTATTTGACTTGCTACAAAAATTAGCAAAAGAAGATTGTCCTGTACTGATTCAAGGTGAGACCGGTACCGGCAAAGAATTGGTTGCCACGGCCATTCATAAAAACTCAAGTCGCGCCACCAAACCTTTGGTGGCGATCAATTGCGGAGCATTTCCAAAAGAATTAATTCAAGCGGAATTATTCGGTTATGAAAAAGGCGCTTTTACCGGTGCGGTGCAACGTAAAATTGGTCGTATAGAATCTGCACAAGGAGGTACTTTGTTCCTTGATGAGATTGGCGACTTACCCATGGCGCAACAAATTAATTTGTTACGCTTTTTAGAAGATAAAACCATTGAGCGAATAGGTGGACTTGAAAAGATTCCCATTGATGTCCGCATCATTTCCGCCACCCATGTGGATTTAAGAGAAGCCGTTCGTAATAAAACCTTTAGAGAAGATCTTTATTACCGTCTTGATGTGCTGGAAATAAAAACACCACCGTTACGAATAAGAGAAGGAGACATAGAACTGCTCTCTTATTATTTTTTCAACAAGTCCTCAGAAAAGGGTATTTATAAAGCCAAAGGTTTTCATCCTGAGGCAATTTTACTCATCAACAATTATCAATGGCCAGGTAATGTAAGGCAATTAATGAACTGTATTCGTCATGCTGTCGTCGTATCAGAAAATAATTTACTTAGCTTTAATGATTTAGGGCTTGAACGACCCAATAAAGATCCCGTATTGCAAACCCTTGTAGAGGCCAGAGCAATTTCTGATCAACAACTGATTCAGAACAGTTTGCGCCATACCAGTAACAATATCAGTCATACGGCAAAAACACTGGGCATTTCTCGTGTTAGCCTGTATCGCTTGATGAACAAGTACAACATGGTTAATCAAGAAGTTTAAAAACAGACTGTATATATAAATAGTCGTTAAGGGAATCTACATTTTTAAAAAAAACGGCTTGCCACAGCAATACGATTTAATTCAACTATACTTTTTCACTGTATGAATTGAGTAAAGTGTAGGCGGTATAAGTTCTTTGTTAAGTTGGTTTGTTTAACTGATTAATTCCAGAGAAAGCCTGAAAGGTTCAAAGCAGTAAAAATATTTATTTAACAACCAAGACCTAAAGAATGCTCTAACAGTCTGTTGTTTTGTAAAGAGAGTCACATTGTTAAAGAGCGTTTTAGTTGCTTAATGAATTCCGGGTAAAGCCTGAAAGGTTCAAAGCAATAAAAATAAATAGATTAAGTGACCAAAGCGCCAGTGCAGTAGTAGGCATAATAAAAAAGCGCTTTAGTTGCTTAATTAATTCCAGAGTCAGGGTAGAAAGTTCAAATCAATAAAAATAAATAGTCATATCAAACCAAAGCACCGAATGTGTATTAGCTTCTACAGCTTCCTTAGCGAAATAACGGGGAAATACTGTAGGCGTATTAAAAAAGTTACACCGTAAGTGTGGGTTAAAATAAATTTAAAATTGTTGTCGGCAAAGCCCTGCAGGCTGTTGCGTCGAGTAACGCGTGGAATAGCGCGAGGCAACACTGTAAGCTTTGGGTAACAGTTTTAAATACATCAAAATAAGCTTTAGATAAGCTTTTTATCAATGCAGCTTTAGGGCGCATTTTCAAATAGTCTTGCCACCATTTTAGCGCCTTCAGTGATACCTTTTTTCGTCTGTGCGCGTCTACTTATTTCCCTCCTTTTGTATTCAAAAAGTTACAGTTAGTTGTCCTAAATGCCTTAAGTTTTTTCCTCAATTTTATTCTTATATCCAATTAAATCAGTAAGTTGTATATGTTGGCATAGCTGTTGCTTTAACCCTTGTAGCTGACGTAATTACCCAGATTTGTTTAATCACACAAAACCGCATTGGGTAATGCCGACAAGCTAACGTGGTGTTAAGCATAGCCGAGAAAAACAATCGTTATGCTGGCTTTAATACAGTCCAACTTCTGAATTAATGGGATTTAAAATGAAAAAAATGACAAGCGGTGTAGCTGCCCTAATAACAGCTAACGATGATGTCTGCTCAATAGATAACCAAGACATAACAATCAGTCAGTCAAACTTCAGTGCTGGCAAGAATATGTTACGCCGTGCCATTCAAGTGGCGATAGCCGGCTCAATGCTGGCCAGTGGTGTAGCGTCGGCGGTGTTGATAGACCAAGGCCCTGCTGATCCGACTATAACTTTTCCTCAGTGGTATCGCGATGCTGATGGCTTAGCAATGGGCTTGTGTCGATCAACAACAGCTTATTGTTTTCCATTAGTGGCTAATCCGGCCGGCTTTGTGGGCAATATTGGCGACGAGTGATGACGTTATTTCTTCTCAGGGGGTTTTTTATTCGACTTTTAATAGCTTGACGCCATCGGGCAAAAAAGAAATCTGTAAAAAGAGGTTTCCTAAAACGGGCGCCAATATGCCGCTATTTAATGTGGGTGGAAATTCGGTGCGTCAAGTTGAGCCTCGAAATACACCCACTATTATC
>CAMDOP010000362.1 GCA_945903675.1 Crenothrix polyspora | reverse complement strand
ATTTTGAGGAGAATACCCAATTAACATTTCCCAGTAATGTAAAAGTTACCAAAATACCCGTAGCGGTATCGTATGTAGCCAATGGCATCAACTACCAAACCCACTACACCTTAAAAGATAACGCCGTTACCGTTAAGAGAAGTCTTGGTATCGATAGACCATCGGTCGTTTGTGGCAGCAAAGATTTAGAAAACTGGAAAGTGTTCCATAAAGTGTTAAAGCATGACCTGAGAAGTCAGATTATTTATGAGTAATACATTGACTCCCAATCATACAGTATTTTTTTTAGGAGAATATAGTGAAAATCAGTTAAGTATGCGCCAGATTCAACCAACCATCTTTATGGTAGATACAATCAGTTCTTTAACCTAAAAAGTACACTTGGAAGTCATTACTCAACGTATTTGTGACGGATTTATCTATCAAGTCTCATATTTAGTATTGGCGTTAAAAATCTACTAAAACCAAAATTTCTTATTACTCATTGAATAATTGATTGATACCGTTATTAAATAACATGACATCTTTGGGGAAAAACTGTCGTCCTAAAGTTTTTACGTCACAACACTCTGGTAAACGATAACAGCGTATGTCATCTTTTGCAGGATTAATTCGCTCGCTTATTGAATTCAATAACTTTATTAACGCCTTGCGTTTTATCACAACCGTAAATACCGAATATTGCAACGGCAAACCCTGTTGTTTAAGAATACTATGAACACGAGATAAACGTTTGGGGTTCGCGATATCGTAGGCGATTAAATACAATCCAACCCTACTGTCTGCCATTTAACTAACTGCCAGCAAAAATTGCTGTAATTTGCTAAGTGTACTTCTAAACAACAAATTGGTTCGATCGGCACGTTGCTCATATAGAGTTGCCGTATACTGTAATGCAGTATGTTTGGGTGGTTTATTGTCAGCAGATAAAACAAGATAATAATCCCAAATTAATAACTTGCTTATATCTAAAGCCAAATCTAACTTGTTGGATAATAATGCCTCATCATTACTGCAAAAGCCGCCTTCTGAGAGAAGATTCAATAATTCGCTATGAAGTAAGCTCTGTAATAGATTAGCTTGATATTGTCCTTCAAGAGATAAACGTAAGGACAATAAGTGTTGCAATTCATTAATAGATATTTCACGCCAATCAGTCATACCAATACGTTTCGCAAAACTGCGTGCGGCCAACTTTTGCATTGATAGATACCAATTTTCGTAAAGTTGTAGACCATCAGCGCGTGCCAATAAATCAACTAAGCGCTGAGTAAGTGATTGCCGTTCACTTCCCCTACCTAACCATCTTGCCCGTACTTCGCCATTTTTTTCCAAAAAAAGTAGATTAATACCTACGTCAGCACAAGTAAGTAGAGCAGACATTGACCATTCAACTACGCCTTTACAGACGACTCTAGAGATCCGAGATAATGGAAATAATTGATCGGCTTTTTCCGGCACCACAACTCTTAATGCCGGCTCATCCAATACCACCTTGCAACCAGGTACACCTTCAATATATAAAGGTCTCATTTCATAACCTCAATCTTGATAAATAGATTGCAACAATTCAGCGTCGCCAGTTCTAAAAATAGTAATAAAAAATATTTAGTTATTGATATACAGATCTTTTGCCAGAAAGGAATTTATACGCCAAGTTATAGGTTCTCTGGTGTCCTCAATACGAACGGTATTGATTATAAAAATTCATTAAGCCATTTCCAGCCAAAGCGTAATACGGAATAAACTACCCACATTACTATTGCTTTCATAAGCAAATTCGCCACCTAACAATTTCACTAATTTCCTACACAAAGCCAGTCCAAGTCCGATACCTCGATGACGACGCGTAAGCGATGCATCAAGGGGTTTCATTATTTCAAATAGATTCTTTTGATCTTCTAATGAGATGCCTATCCCCGTATCTTCAATAGCAAACTCAACCTGTACCCAACCTTCTTTAGTAGCCAGTGATCGAGCTGAATATTGAATATGGCCTTGTTGAGTAAATTTAACCGCATTAGAAGCCAATATAGATAAGGCGTGATGTAACAATTTTTCATCACAAAGCAATAGTGGTAAGGTAGAGTCAATAAGTGTTGTTACTTGTAGTCCTTTGTTAAGTGACGTTTGCTGTAAGTCATGAGAAACTGATGAAATCATTGTAGCCGCTAGGAAAGGACAGTTTTTAACTACAACCTCCTGTGTATTTAGATCCATAAAAGTTAATATGTCTTTAAACATTAGCTCAAGCTCTCTAGAAGAATGATTTATATGGTTAGCCCACTCTTTTTGTTCTTGAGGGATACTTGCGGTAGTAAGTAACTCAGAAAAACCAGAAATAGAAACTAAAGGAGACATCAATTCGTGACTAATAATACTTAAAAAACAGTTTTTAGCTTTTACGTCTGTTGCTACTGAAAGTTTAGCTTGAGACAATTGGTCAATCAGAGTGTGGAGTAGATTTTCAAGAGTGATAAGATAATGACTGTTAGATTTCATAATTCATTCTTCTATTGATTGAGGCAATTATTACATCAAGTTTATTGCTACGGTCGTAACTTATATAAAATATCAATGAGTATAATTATCTTGCTAATTTCTCGTCACTTAGAATACTGAAACGTTTAGCCAAAGCGTAACCGTAACGTCTTAGCAAACGTCTGGCTGGGGCAACTTGAGATTCGTAAAAGCTGTAAAATATTTGTCTGCCTGCTTTGTTCATTTGGCAGCGTCCATTATCATCACTAAAATGCTCAGGTCTCAATTGCCGCTCTTGGAATAACTTCCAAACCCATTGATCCATTAATGCTCGTAGCGGCTCCATTAGATCACAGGCTAAAGATTCTCGACCAAAGCTGACATCATGATAAAATCCCAACATTGCATCAAGTCCCACTGTATGGCATGCACGCACCGCATCGTAATGAAGCAAGGTATATCCCAAAGATAAACAAACATTCACTGGATCGGGCGGAGGTCTTTTTTTACGACCGGTAAATTTAAGCGATAAAGCAAACATGTGTACGTAACCACCAAAATATGCAGCAGCTGCCGCCCCCTCATAGCCTCGCAACCTAGCTAAGGAAATAGTCGTTGACTCATCACGAAGTTGCTTAATAATTTCACCGATAGTTTTTAATGCTGTAGTTAAGGGATATCTCAAATCACCCCTAGCAGTTAATGCATTGCGTAATAGGCGTTGTTGGGCTCGCACCTTAACAATTACCAACCAGCGTGCCAAAGGTAACCTTATCTCTTCATCTAAACTGGCCTGATACTGACCCAATCGTCGGTTTGAATCACCATGCGACTTAGCAGCAAGCATTGCAGTGGCTTCGGTATTACGACCTGATAACACTAGCAAACCGATATTACGTTCTGACAGAGCACCTAGTACTCGACTTTCAAGTTGAATATTGCCACGCAATATTACTCGTTCCAACAGATGTAATGGCACTGTTCCTTTTTTAATTCCCTCTTCATATAATGCCAGTGTTTTACCATCCAGCTTAATGCCTAGATTTTTTCGATCCAGATATAAAGTACTCATAAATTACCCCACATAAAAAAACGATCCGTCCTGCGGAACAACGGCTTTACCCAGAGTACGAACATGTTTTGCACCTGCTAGTTTTAGCAAAATAAAACGATCTTCATCAGGGTTAATGACATCAGTAATATTAGCCAAGAGTTGAGCTTTTTCTGTGTTTGTTAAGTAGCACTCAAATACAGATTTTTGTCCACCTGACGCATAAGTGCGCAGCACAAAGAGTGCTTTGCGTAAGCGGCTGTTGTTGGAAATATCATATGCTGCTAAATAAAGTTGTCGATTTGCCATGGGAATAGCATACGCA
>CAMDOP010000361.1 GCA_945903675.1 Crenothrix polyspora | reverse complement strand
GATCCTGAGAAGCGTAAAGCTTGGGTCAGCATGCTAGAAAAATGTGGCTGTGAAACCGTTGCGACAGATAACGTAAAACAAGGAATAGAGTCAGCTCTAGCATTTTCTCCTCAGTTGGTAATTACAGAAGTCTCTTTAGCGAATCAATTTAAAATAATTGAGCAGTTACGCGTTAATCTTGGCTTGAATAAGGTACTTTTCACCTTACTAGATGATACTAAGTCTATTTGAGAATTCAATGACAGGTTATTTTCACCCCCTTTTGAATAGACATAAATATTATTGACATGAGTTACGAAATAAAACTTAAACGCCTTTGCCAAAAAGGGAGACCCGCTAAGCTGATTCAACGATTTATTGATGATCGAAAAGAGTCGCTTTGTATACTTGATCAGGCGGGTGAATTAATTCTAGGAGAAAGCAAACAAACTGTCCGCTATCCCATTGAAATAGAAGCGGGTAAGGTTATAGGTTGGGTATGCGGTGAACAATTGGACGCCCAATTATTGGCAGCATTTGTCAGCTATATGGCTCAAAAAGAATTAGAAAGTAAATTGCTCTCCCAAGAAACATTGAATAAATATAAAGAATTAACGTTATTGTATGAATTGGGGGAAAAGATTGCTGACTGCATGGACATTGATCAGCTTGCTAAATTAACGTTGGATGAGGCAAGGCTTTTACTACCAGCAGGCAAGGACTTCCATTTGGGGATACTTTTAACAGACCAAGAAGAAGGGTTGTTATCGGTTTGTGCAGGGCAGGGCGAGTTGTTTTTGACAGGTGCCACATGGCTTCCTGACGGCATTACGCAGCAGGTGTTAATTTCTGGCAATGCCGAGATAGTCAATAACGTGCTAGATGATTCCCGTTATCAGGTGTGCCATGGCTCTTTAATAGATATTCAAGCCATATTATGTACGCCACTAAAAACTCGAGATAAGATTTTTGGCGTACTTAATGTGGTTAGCCGAAATTCAATAAATTTTAGTGCGGCAGAGGCCAAAGTATTGAATTTACTTGCCTCTCAAGTGGCTGTTGCTATTGGCAGAGTAAATATGATGAATGATCGGGTTGCTCAAGAGCGCTATCAAGAATCTCTTAAGCTTTCTCAGAGTATACAAATGGGGATGCTTTCCACAGCATTTCCTCGATTTAGTCAGGGAAGTACTATTGATTTGTTTGCTTATATACAACCGGCGCGTGAAGTAGGTGGTGATTTTTATGATTTTTTTCATTTAGATGAAAAAACTCTACTTATAGCTATAGGAGATGTGTCTGGTAAAGGTGTGCCTGCAGCTTTATTTATGGTTATGGTTAAGACATTGGTGCGTGCCATTGCAAAACAACACGAGTTTCCAGATCAGATGATGGGAGCATTGAATCCAGAGTTATGTCGTGATAATGACGCGATGATGTTTGTAACTTTATTTTTGGCAACGCTTAATCTGGATACCAAGCAAATGAACTATAGTTACGGCGGTCACAACCCGCCATTGTATTTATCAAAGTTTGGTATTGTATCGATGTTGCCAGGAGATGCCGGCACCGCTTTAGGTATTTTTGATGAAGCTACTTTTAGTATGGAATCCATACAACTAAATGCTGGTGATAGTATTTTATTTTATACCGATGGTATTAACGAGGCTATGAACATTAATTATGAAGAATATGGTGAAAATCGTCTTTGTGATTTGTTAACAGGCTGTGCAGAGAATAATGCGCAGGATCTGATTGAAATAGTCACTGCCGATGTCAATGTCTTTACTAAGGGTGCGGAGCAATCAGACGATATTACTTTACTGGCTTTACAATTAAGTAAGTCGTATTAAGTGATTGTCGTTGATAGTAAAAAAGACAAACTATATATAATTGTAATTACGTAGATAAAGTAAAGAGAGTTTAATGTCAATAAAGATAATTAACAAATGGATAGTGCTAGTATTAACTATTTTTGCAGTAATAACTTTCTTTAGTTTAGCGATGGCAAACTATTATCGTAATAATCAGGTAAAAATTCTTGATGTACAGCTCAGATCATTGTTGTTGTCTCATCAATTATCTGAAGGATCTGATTTTTTAACGAATACAGTGAGATCTTTTGCGGCTACTGGGGATTCAAATTATGATAAGGCATATTCAACAGAAGTTAATGTTGACCGCAATCGTGACAAAGCAGTAGATGGTTTGCGTAAATTGGGGGCAACTGCTAATGAATTGGCGCTTATTGAAAAAGCGAAGAATAATTCTGATAAACTAATTGGTTTAGAAACTGACGCATTTACTGCTGGACGCTTTGGAAATCTTCAATTGGCTAGAGATTTGACTTATGGACCTCTTTATTTAAGTGAAAAAGCTAAAATAATGGATCCGATTCATCAGTTTCAAAAAGACATTGAGTTGAGACTGGCTGATAAAGTAAAGGAAATAAGTTGGCTGGCCGATACTTCATTGTTTGCTGCATTTATTATAGTCTTCGTTATGGTGATGATAGTTTTATTAGCTCAAATCTTTTTTTATGGGAGGAGGGTAGTTAAACCTTTAGTTAGATTGAATGAGGTTGTGTCAGATCTTACTATTGAAAAAAGAGAGAGTGATCTGAGTGCTTTTAATGACAGCTCAGAAATATCAACTTTAGCAAAAACAATTAATGGTTTTCACGCGAACGCAATTGTAGCCGCAGATTACCAAAAAATAAAATTGCATATTGCAGAGCTTTCGGGAGAGCTCTATAAAGCCAAAGATTTTTCAGAGTTAACAGAAATAGTTATGACCGATATCAGTAGCTTTCTGGGTGTGCGTCATGGCCTGTTATATGTCGCTGATCAAGAAAAACAAAGTCTTGAATTGGCCGGTGGGTATGGGGTACCTATTCAAGAAATTGGTAAAAAGGTGCAGTTTGGAGAAGGTTTGGTAGGTCAATGTGCTTTGAACAAAGTGCCTATACTAATGAACACTCCGCCTGAAAATTATATCAAGATATATTCTTCAACCGGTAGTGCAGAAGCTAATTGTGTTCTGATACAACCTCTTATTTTAAATAGACGTCTGTTAGGCGTTATCGAGTTAGCTGCTTTTAGTCAGTTTGATGAAGACGATCAGATTATTATGGAAGAGATTGGTATGGCTTTAGCTATGAGCATAGGGTTATTGACCCGAAAGTAGGTGTTTCTGTGCTCAATAACGAAGGTTTAAGGATTATAAAATTATTTACTGTATATAATTATGCGAGTTATTTATCGGGCTCTAAAAATAGTAATAGTTTTGCATAGGTTTTCTGGAATAATTGATCTTGAAATGAGTCAATAGATTCTATGCTTGACTCAAGTTTCTAGTATTGTGGCTTAATGATTTATTTATGAAATATCCATTAGAGAGTAATAAATTAGCCACACTACATATTCATAGGACAAACTTATTCATAATCTTTGAATCTGGAGTGTTGATGGAAACAGTTATTTTTAATTGCCTTAAATAAGCTGTATTATTTACCCTGTTCATTTGGACTTTGTTTTTTATGAAAATAGATACACCTTTCCAAACAGATATAATCTACGTGATTATTGATTGCCAATTACAATTTAACCTACACAATATATGTCGGTGTTCCAATGATTGAACCTAAGGAAACTAAAGTCAACGATAATGTAGAAGAATATCGTAAATTAATTCGTGTTTTACCAAATGAGATTGATGCATTATCTTCTTTGGCGGAAAACGTAGAGTTATTTGGTGAGGAGGCGGGTTGGGATTTTGCAGTCATTATGCAGGTTAACTTGGTGTTGGAAGAGTTGATCGTAAATGTCATTCATTATGGCTATCCGGATGGCCGAACTGGTGCTATTGATGTTTTGATTGAAACAGATAC
>CAMDOP010000360.1 GCA_945903675.1 Crenothrix polyspora | reverse complement strand
TCTGAATCATTGTAAGTAACCACAGGCAAACCTTCTGCCATGGCCTCAGAGACACTAAAACCACCACCAATTCTCGGCGGGTTGACATAAATATCACAGCATTGAAAAAGAGCGGCTATATCAGTTTGTGTAGCCATGGCTTTAACTTGTGATGTCGGTGTTTGAGACAAGGCAACAGGTATTTTTCCTGCCCCCCCAACTAGTAACCAGATAATATGAGGGTAACTTTTTAGAACTTGATTCATATTTAAAGCCCAAGCCCCGCTAATCTCCTCTTCTAACCGGAAGCCAATACTGATTAAAACCACTGATGATAGCGATAATGCGAGATCCTGTCGCGACAATTTAGACATATTCTGTTTACGCTTAATTCGGTAAGGATGATGCCAGCCGATTCCACTACTGAGATCATCCCCCCATTGCTTGTGAGTCTTCCCCGCGTCTTCTGCAGAAGCGCAGAGCCAAACATCAACCTTATCAAGTGGTGCAACAGAATGTACGTTAAGAGCTAGAGTTGGACGAGACTCATAAACCGGTGCAATAAGTGGAGAATAAAATCCTATCGACATAACTAAGTCAGGATCGAAATGTTTGATATGGGTTAGCATATCAATCCATCGACGCATCACTGAAAACATCTCGGAGCCTTGGTATAGTGTAATGCCAGGCAGGCATTGAGAGCCCCAGTCGGCGAAATTAAATATGTCCCTTAGAATTTTTTCTCCAGCACCGAAGAAGTGCTGCATATCAGGAATAAAAGTATCATGACAAGTGAACAAAGCCACTTGTATTTCCTGATCGATTAATACCCTTGCCTGATCTAGTGCCATAGCAGTGGGGGCGTGTGGATAGCCATTAATGGATGGCATGATTATGGCAACTTTTTTTATCTTATCAATTTTGCGTTTAACCAGACGTTCAGTGCAACGCTGAATCAAGCTTTGCCGAAGTATTTGCAGAACATCAGGTAACCAGGCATCATTTGCAAATCTTATAATACCAGCTCTATCATTAACTTTTTTGAGCATAATAGCCCAGACAAACGCCAAATAGGCAGTTAGCCGATCTGTATCTCGTGGATCAATAGTCTGAATGATATGACCAGCCTCGATGAGATGAGAATCACTGTTCAGCATTGAAAAAAGCCAGGTGGCGCGCAAAAAACCGGCAACACCACTACGAGGTGTTTGTGCTTGCAAATGATTAGTCATGAGTTGCTTAAGGCGCTCATCATCCATTTTTTGATAACAGTCTTTTAATCTATGCCAACAGTGACTGCTAATAGGATTAGAAATAGTTTGTTCTATGGCATCTTTAAACAACAGAGTATTTAAATTTAGTATAGTCATTACAAGCAACTATCGTTTATCAATAAAAAAATAAATTCATCCTTAAAGTCTATGGGTTACATACCGTCAATTTTTAAACCCGGTCTTCAATCATAGGTTGTAAAACACGAGTGATTGCTTCGCAAACCCTTATTACATCGCTATCTTGCATTGTAGGAAATAATGGTAAAGTAACTATCCTATTGGCAATATCTTCTGCAATTGGGCAAGAATCGGCTCTGTAACCTTTCATTTTATAAAGTGTAAGTTTATGAATAGCAGGATAATGAATCCCAATCCCGATTCCCAACTTCCGCATACCCTTTACAAAATTTTCGCGTCCTTGTTTATACACTAGTTTTGGTGGTAATAGTATCTGAAACATATGCCAATTGGTTTGTTCAAAATCTGCGAGCGGCAAACTACAGTCAAGCGATTGATTGAAGTACTTAAAATAAAGCTTGGCTAGCTCACTACGACGTTTATTGAATTTTTCAAGCTGAGTAAGTTGTCCCATTCCAATGGTTGCAGCAATATCGGTGAGATTAAATTTTCCTCCTAAAGCCTCGCAATCCAACAGGCCGTTTGTCAGCTTTGTGGTGCCATGTAACCGAAGCTTCTCAAAAAGTTCAACTTCATCGGCATTCGACATCACTAAACACCCCCCTTCGCCGGTAGTCACGTTTTTATTGGCGTGAAAACTAAAGGCTACCAAATCTCCAAAACTGCCAATAGGTTTTTTGTTCCACCTAGCGCCCAAGGATTGGGCGGCATCTTCAATAACCCGAAGTTGATATTTGTTAGCTATTTCATATAACTTATCTCGATCTACTGGAAACCCTGCGAGGTCAACTGGAATAATGGCCCGTGTGTTAATAGTAATAAAGGACTCTAGCAAAGAAAGGTCGATATTACGGGTATTGGCATCAACGTCCACAAAGACCGGGGTCGCTCCATTAGTTAAGATAATATTTGCGGTCGCTACCCAACTTAACGGGGTTGTGATGACTTCATCACCTTGCCTAATATCACAGACTTGCAATGCTAATTGTAATGCAGCAGAGCCTGAATTAACAACACGAACAACGCGTCCCTCTAAGCAAGCCGAAAGTGCATTTTCAAATGCTAAAACCTTAGGGCCTGAACTAAGCCAACCTGAACGAAGAACTTCACTAACGGCGTCAATAGTGTCGTCATCAATAAAAGGGCGCGTAAAAGGTAAAAAATCACTGTCTTGCATAGCTAATGTACTCTTTGCAATTATAGAATTTAAAATATTTCTATCGTATTAATCGTTTGAAGTTTATATCTTGATATTGTCAAACGTATCGAAAATCGACTCAATAGACTCGGACAATGAAGTTTTGGGTAACCAGTTGAGTTCGGAGCAGGTATTCTGAATCATTGGCACACGATGTGACATATCTTGATAACCTTTCCCATAATAACTTTCACCCTTTTTTTCTTGTAATACTACTTTAGTTGCATTCTCATATAAATCCGGGCGCCGTTTTGCAGCTTCAATCATTAGGTTGGCCAACTCTATTATTGAAAAATTATTGGCCGGATTACCAATATTATAAATTTTTTGACTGGCCTGCTTATCGACGTTAGTGATAATTTTCATTAGTGCGTCTATACCATCATTTACAGCAGTAAAACTTCGTCTTTGTTTACCCCCATTTACCAAAGTAATCGGCGTTCCGTTTAAAATATTATTTAGAAATTGCGTTACAACACGACCCGAATTATCGCTTTTTAGTTCTTGAATGTCTTGCCCAGAACCAATCCAATTAAAGGGCCTGAAGATGGTATAATCTAATTGCTCTCTTTCACCATATGCATAGATGATTCTATCAATTAATTGCTTGGCGGTAGCGTATATCCAACGGCTTTTATTTATCGGACCGTAAATTAAATTGGATGTATAAGGCTCAAAATGCGCATCTTCACACAGTCCATAGACCTCACTGGTAGAGGGAAAAATGAGACGCTTACGATATTTTGCGCATTGCTTAATAATGGGCAATTGCGCTTCAAAGTTAAGCTCAAAAACACCGAGAGGATCATTAACATATGATTTAGGTGTCGCTATGCCAGCCAGCGGTAATATCACATCACAACGTTGCAGAGTTGTACTGATCCACTCGGCGCTAAGGGTCATATCACCTTTCAAGTAATTAAATCTTGGATGCGTAATCAATTGATTTAAATGAAAACTTTTCGGGTCAATGGCATGTATTTCCCACTCAGTATTTTCTATAATCCTCTTACATAGATGGTGCCCAATAAAGCCATTCGCGCCGATAATGAGTATCTTCAATTTTTGAATCTCCAGTATTAAGATGTAGTCATAATTTAACTAATAAACAACTGCTTATCAAAGCAATAATTAAACGGAGCCTAGGAGCCTGTCGGATAATAGATATGAGTGTCTGATATTTTGTGGTGCCATTATGCAAAAGAAGCAGGATTAGGCTTGCAAAACAACATTCCAGATTACGCACAGCTAAAAGCAACCAGGAATTATCCTTATTCAAGACACACTGCG
>CAMDOP010000359.1 GCA_945903675.1 Crenothrix polyspora | reverse complement strand
TGGTTAGCCATATACATCGCAGACATCGCAATCGCTTCATCATCACGTTCAAACTGAATATTCATACGATGATCCGATTCACGAACGCTACGTTGTTTTTCAGCTTCAACACAAACACGGTGCATGGCTTCAACGGCTCTAATAGGATGCTTTCCTGAGGCAGTTTCAGCTGATAACATAATAACGTCAGTACCATCATAAACAGCATTGGCGACATCAAATACTTCAGCACGTGTAGGAATCGGGTTTTCGATCATCGATTCCATCATTTGCGTTGCAGTAATAGCAACTCGGTTAAGTTCGCGGGTACGTTTAATCAACAGTTTTTGTACTGCTGGTAAGTTAGCATCGCCAATTTCAACGCCTAAATCTCCACGCGCCACCATCACAGCATCAGATGCCAAGATGATCTCATCCATTATTTCTGGCACGATCGCTTCTGCACGTTCAACCTTAGAAACGATACCCGCAAAACAACCTTCAGCAACCAATAAACGACGGGCTTCATTCAAGTCTTCTGCGCAACGAGGAAAAGATATAGCGACATAATCACATTGCATGATACCAATGGTTTTAATATCTTCTTTATCTTTGTCAGTTAACGCAGCCGCTGATAAGCCACCACCCAACAGGTTAATACCTTTGTTGTTAGATAAATCACCACCAACCATTACCGTACAATTAACGCGCATGTTTTCAACATTAACGACATCTAATACGATACGACCATCATCTAGTAATAATCGACTGCCTGGTTTAACTTCTAACGCTAAGGGTTCGTAAGTAATACCGACTTGAGTATTATCACCAGCCATAGGATCGAAATTAATGTCTAAAGCAAAATCTTGGCCTTCATTTAAATAGACTTTAGTGTCTGTAAAGCGAGCAATACGGATTTTAGGGCCTTGTAAATCAGCTAAGATACCGACGCGTCTGCCTGTTTTTTTGCTAAGTGCACGTACAGCTTCAGCTCTATCAAGATGGTCTTGAGCAGAGCCATGAGAAAAGTTCATTCGAACAACGTCAACACCCGCTTTGAATAAGCCTTCAAGTACACCAGGCTTATCCGTTGCAGGACCCAATGTGGCTAAAATTTTGGTTCTTCTTAACATTAGATAGGGAATCCGTTATTTTGCATTTACTAGAGCAATGGTGGTATCTAACATACGATTTGAGAAACCCCATTCGTTGTCATACCAAGAAAGTACTTTTACCAAACGACCACCTAATACTTTAGTCAATGACTTTTCGTATATAGAAGAAGCAGGATTGTGATTGAAATCAATTGAAACCAATGGTCTTTCATTGATATCTAAAATACCTTTTAAAGCGCCATTAGAAGCAGCCGTTAAGATTTCGTTGATTTCTGCAACCGTAGTATCTCTAGCTGCAGTAAAGGTTAAATCAACCACAGAAACATTGATAGTTGGAACGCGCATAGCGAAACCATCTAATTTGCCAGCCAACTCAGGCAATACTAAACCTACAGCCGCAGCTGCTCCAGTATTAGCAGGAATCATTGATTGCGTAGCTGAACGTGCACGACGTAAGTCTGCATGATAAACATCAGTCAACACTTGATCATTTGTGTATGAGTGAATGGTGGTCATTAAGCCACTTACTATACCAACAGCATCATTTAAAGGCTTAACAATAGGTGCTAAGCAGTTGGTGGTGCATGAAGCGTTTGAGATAACAGTATCAGACGCTTTTAAGGTATTGTGGTTAACACCAAATACGATAGTGCCATCAACATCATTGCCGCCTGGTGCAGAAATAATTACTTTTTTAGCGCCGGCTGTAATATGGGCTGATGCTTTAGCTTTGCTGGTAAAAAAACCAGTACATTCATGAACAACATCAATATCCAATTCAGCCCATGGTAGTTTTGAAGGATCTCTTTCAGAGAAAACACGGATTCTATCGCCGTTGATCACAATGTAATCACCGTCAACAGTGACTTCAAAAGGGAATTTGCCATGTACAGAATCATACTGTGTTAAGTGAGCATTAGTATTGCTGTCACCTAAGTCATTGATTGCAACGATTTGAATTTCATTGGTACGGCCTGATTCGTATAATGCACGAACGATATTACGTCCAATACGACCATATCCATTGATTGCAACTTTAATTGGCATTGAGGTTCTCCAGTGTGATGATGTGATAATTAATTAAAAGGGTGGGCCAAATCATTCAAAAACGTGCTAATCATACCAAAAAATAGAGGGTTTAGTCTATTTGATGTTGAAGTTAGCTACTAAGCCTTTGTTTTAAATGCACTGATTAAATCCAACTTTAACTAATTACATCAATAAATGGGGTTTCAACTTAGGAACTGATGTTACTCGGCCATTCAGCGGTTTAAAAAAATAATGAAGTCGCTGTCGCGACGGTTTTTTTAATCGGGTATTCGTACCCGAGGGCGAGATACTTTCTTTTGCGCCGCCAAAAGAAAGTATCCAAAGAAAAGGCGGCTCGATTGCAGCTCAATCTGTGCTCCTCGGTTTAGTCGGGGGTCGATAGAAAGGGCGTCCTGCCCTCCTAACGACGCGCGGCATCCATGCCGCGCCCTTTTGGGCTAATCCCAACAAAACCTGCGGTGCTCGGCGCGGCAAACGAGAGTAAAAACGACGTTACTGCGTAACGTCAGTTAAGAGGGAGCATTGTGAATAGTGCATCTTTGCCAAATTCTGCGTGGGAATGCTAAAACAGCTGAAGCTGTTTTACTCCAAGCATATAGAATACATGCGTATAACGACAACTAATGGTCAGTGAGTGTTTTATGCCGTCACTGCTAATTCTTGTAAATACCATTCAATAGTCTTGACGATACCGGTCTCAAAACTCTCATCAGCTTTCCAACCTAACTGCGTTTCAATTTTAGTGGCATCAATGGCGTAACGTAAATCATGTCCGGCACGATCTTCAACGTAACGTATCTGATCTTTGTAACTGCCTGCGACTTTAGGCTGTAGACCATCAAGAATTTCACAGACTTTATCTGCAATGTAATTATTGTTACGCTCGTTACAGCCACCAATATTATAAACTTCACCTACCAATCCCGTTTCGTAAACCAGAGCAATACCTTTACAGTGATCCAAGACATAAAGCCAATCACGTATATTGCTACCATCACCATAAATAGGAATATCTTCACCAGTTATCGCTTTACGTATGATAGTTGGAATCAGCTTTTCGTTATGTTGTTTAGGACCATAATTATTGGAGCAATTGGTAATTAAAGTATTCATACCATAGGTATGAAAATAACTACGAACGATCATATCACTGCCGGCTTTACTCGCAGAATAAGGTGAATTAGGCGCATAAGGTGTTTCTTCGGTAAATAAACCCGTTTCACCTAAGGTGCCATAGACTTCATCTGTAGAAATATGATGAAAGCGACAATTCTCATACCCTGACTTAAAGACAAAAGGCTTATCCATCCAGTACTTATAAGCCACATCAATCAAGGTAAAAGTGCCATTAACATTAGTCTGTACAAACACGCCCGGATTTTTAATCGAGTTATCAACATGACTTTCAGCAGCAAAATGAATAACACCACGAATATCATGCTCTGCGAATAACTGCTCCAGCAAAACACGATCACAAATATCACCTTCAATGAAAGTATAGCGCTCAACGTCCTCTACTTCTTTAAGATTAGCTAAATTACCGGCATAAGTGAGTAAATCAAGATTAATAATTTTCGTTTCAGGATATTCCTCCAAGAAATAAGGCACAAAATTACTGCCAATAAAACCGGCGCATCCAGTCACTAAGACTGCTTTCATAAAGAATCTCCATTTAAGTATTTAATGTCTTCTAAACATTGAGGCAAACCATCCCTCCAATAAGGAATAGTCAGCTCAAAG
>CAMDOP010000358.1 GCA_945903675.1 Crenothrix polyspora | reverse complement strand
TTTTTTGTGCTCGAAATTGTTCAGCGCTGTATCAACAAGCACATCGAATTTTTATTACAAAAGACAAAACGGATCTTCATAACGCCAGTCAGATTAATGACGAAGGGTTATTTGAATTATTGGCATCTGAGTTTTTGAGCGAACTCTATTTAACTCATAAGCCTTGTCAGACATATTATTTCGTGCCCGACTTCCGATGCTACAATGAATTTTTGATAGGCTAAGCAGAATTGCCTAGGCTGTACGGCGGATTAATATTGTAAGGACTATTCGGAGCGGTAGCGCCTAGCCATCATAAACAAAGCTAATAAATTGACCTATGACATACGGACTTTCCACATGATGTGTTGGAGTGCGAAAAAATTCAACTCAAGCTAAGTGACACATCAGCGTTAAGGGCAAGAAATAGACGTATGCTTTGAGGATGGGTATAAAACGAGCAGGAAAATATTGATTCATTGTAACTACAGAGACTATTAATTACATGTTCATGGGGAATTCTGGAAACAATTGAATTGTTATCCATAAACCTAAACAAGCAATAATGAATAATGTAGTTATGATGGTTTTTGTGGCTTCTTTATTAAACATAATTCTTACCTTTCTATTTCAGCATCCAAAATTAGCGAATATAGGCGTTAATTTTAGTGTTTCTTAAAAACGCATTTAAATTATTCGTAGGGTAAAGCTAGGTTTGATCAGATTGGCTTTAATGATTAGACCAATCTGATCAATTTTCTTGCGTGTAAAGCTATGCTCCGATTAAAGATATAACCGAATTAAAAATTAAAGCAAATTAATATTGTTGCACTGATTCCTAAGTTCTGCGTGGCAACCCTGTTGCGGCAAGCTCTAATTTGCCCTATTCCGGAAAACTAAAGCAAGTAGCCTTAATGAGGCGCAGCGCTGAAAACCCTCGATTACACAGCATGTTATGGATATCGCCTTATTATAATAGTCTGATGACACTGAACAAATCCATCTACGCCTCTATTTTGATCTTCGATGCTTATTGGAGACAGCAACCTCAACCACAATTTTTATAGGCTACAATAACTTTACAAACGTATGCCGTCATCAGAACTACTTAGCCTGTGCTTACAGGATAGACTATTGACATCATAGATCTCTACTCTCGGCCTGCTATTTTCGGTTATAATCTCCTACAATTTAACTCAGAGCAGATGGACGTTATGTCGAAAATAAATAAAGTAGTTTTGGCTTATTCTGGAGGTTTAGATACTTCTGTTATTCTTAAATGGTTACAAGATGTTTATGACTGTGAAGTCGTCACCTTTACGGCAGACTTAGGCCAAGGCGAAGAAGTAGAACCTGCACGCGCCAAAGCCAAAGCAGCCGGTATTAAAGATATTTATATTGAAGATTTACGTGAAGAATTTGCGCGTGACTATGTCTTCCCTATGTTTCGCGCTAATACCGTTTATGAAGGCGAATACTTACTAGGCACGTCTATTGCTCGCCCTTTAATTGCCAAACGCTTGATTGAAATCGCCAATGAAACTAATGCAACGGCTATTTCTCATGGCGCTACCGGCAAAGGCAACGATCAAGTCCGTTTTGAATTGGGCGCCTACGCCTTACGTCCCGATATACATGTGATTGCACCTTGGCGTGAATGGGATTTAAATTCACGCCAATCTTTACTGGCCTATGCTGAAAAGCATGGTATTCCTGTAGAAATGAAAAAAGGTAAAACATCGCCCTATTCTATGGATGCCAATTTACTGCACATTTCTTATGAAGGTCGTATTTTAGAAAATCCCTGGACTGAGCCAGAAGAAGATATGTGGCGTTGGACTGTTTCACCAGAAACAGCACCTGATGTAGCTACCTATATTGAACTGACTTACCAACAAGGCGATATCGTTGCTATTAATGACGTACCTTGCTCACCAGCTACCGTATTAGAACAACTTAATAAAATAGCTGGCGCTAATGGTATTGGTAGGTTGGATCTTGTTGAAAACCGTTATGTAGGTATGAAATCTCGTGGTTGTTATGAAACCCCAGCCGGTACAGTGATGTTAAAGGCCCATCGTGCTATTGAATCATTAACCTTGGATCGTGAAGTTGCGCATTTAAAAGATGAATTAATGCCACGTTACGCCTCTTTGATTTATAACGGTTATTGGTGGAGCCCTGAACGCACGTTATTGCAAACTATGATTGATGCTTCTCAGGTGCATGTCAATGGCAGAGTTAGACTTAAACTTTACAAAGGTAACGTCATCGTCGTCGGTAGAGAATCATTAACCGACAGCTTATTTGATGAAAGTATTGCGACCTTTGAAGATGATGGCGGCGCTTATAATCAAAAAGATGCTGAAGGCTTCATTAAATTAAATGCTCTGCGTATGCGTATTGCAGCAGCGAAACGCGTAATATAATAAACAACTTATACTGTGAACAGAATAGGCTTAATACGGCAACATTGCAGCCCTTAACTCATCTGTTCACCATCGCTGTTTAGCGAACTCTTTAATTACACTATCGGAGATAGTCATGCACAAAGTCACATTGATAAAAGGGGATGGTATTGGCCCATCCATTATGGATGAAGCCGTAAAAGTTATTAATGCGTCAGGTGCAAACATTCAATGGGAAGAAGCCTATGCAGGCTTAGCTGCTTTTGAAAAATTTGGCACTCCTTTACCAGAGGCAACCTTAGCGTCATTCGATGAAACTCGATTAGCGTTTAAAGGCCCCTTAACAACGGTGGTTGGTACAGGCTTTAGAAGTATCAACGTCGCTTTACGCCAGCAATATGAATTATATGCTAATGTTCGTCCAGCTAAGAGCTGGCCCGGTATCAAAACGCGCTTTGAAGATGTTGATATAGTTATCGTTCGCGAAAACACCGAAGGCTTATATGCGGGACTGGAGCATTATTTAACCCCCAAAAAAGATATCGCTGAAAGTTTAGCGGTCGTTACCCGCACTGCCTCAGAACGTATTGTTGATTATGCCTTTCAATATGCTAGAGACAATAACCGTAAAAAAGTAACGGTTTGTCATAAGGCCAATATCTTGAAATATACTCAAGGTTTGTTTCTTGATGTCGCCAGAGAAACTGCCGCACGTTATCCTGATATTGAGTTTGATGAAAAAATCATAGATGCAGCTTGTATGCAAATGGTGATGAATCCCCAACAATTTGATGTCGTCGTGTGCACCAATATGTTCGGTGATATTTTATCGGACTTAACTGCTGGTCTAGTCGGTGGCCTTGGTTTAATACCCGGTGCAAATATTGGTGAAAACGCCGCTTTGTTTGAAGCGGTTCATGGTAGTGCTCCAGATATTACTGGAAAAAATTTAGCTAATCCTTTAGCCGTTATTATGGCTGGCATTATGATGCTAGATTATCTAGGTGAAACAGCGGCAGCAAATCGAATTAAAACGGCTGTTGATAAAGTTGTCAATGAAGGCATTTTCGTCACTCAAGACATTAATCCACAATCAAACTGCGGTACTATTGAAATGGGTAATGCTATTGTTGCTGCAATGAATTAAACCCTATCCTTAGAAGAGCATGCAAAATTCCAGCATGCTCTTCTGTAACCGATGGTATATTAATATAACTTTTTTGTTTTTCACCTGCATGTAAGAAAATGATTGCGATGAAAGCACACTCTCTGCGGAATTAATTATTTTATGGAAGATCTATTCATCGGTTGGCTCAAAGAGTACGGTTATGTCATTTTATTTCTATGGAGCATCATAGAGGGTGAAATGGGCTTAATTATGGGCGGCATCATGGCCCATACCGGCGACATGGATTATTTCTTAACTATTTTTATAGCAGGCTTAGGTGGCTTTACTGGCGATCAAATCTATTTTTATATAGGCCGCATGAATAAAGGC
>CAMDOP010000357.1 GCA_945903675.1 Crenothrix polyspora | reverse complement strand
ATGATTTCGTTTTAAGTATAATTAGCGGCGGAACACCAAGCAAAAATAATTCTGAATTCTGGAATGGTGATATTCCTTGGGCTAGTGTTAAGGATTTGAATGTTGAAAGATTCCTTGATAAAACACAAGATTACATTACAAAAGAAGGTCTTGTGGCTGGCAGTAAACTTGCCAATAAAGGCGATTTGATAATCTGTACAAGAATGGGGTTGGGCAAGATAGCTATTGCATCAATTGATGTTGCTATAAATCAAGATCTGAAAGCGTTAAAAATCACATCACAACTTGATATTGATTATTTTATTAATTTTTACAGTACGTTGAAAATTATCGGTAGTGGAATGACGGTTGCAGGAATCAAACAAGATGAATTGTTAGGCTTTTATATACCCACACCACCACTTGCCGAACAACACCGTATCGTCGCCAAAGTCGATGAACTCATGGCACTCTGCGACCAATTAGAAAACCAACATAACAACGCCGCCGAAGCCCACGAAAAACTCGTCACTCATCTGCTCGGCACACTCACACAATCACAAAATGCCGAAGACTTTAACATCAACTGGCAACGCATCGCTGCACATTTCGATACCCTGTTTACAACAGAAGCCAGCATCGACGCACTAAAACAAACCCTGCTACAACTCGCCGTCATGGGTAAATTGGTTCCTCAAGATCCCAATGATGAACCCGCCAGTAAATTGCTTAAACGGATACAGGCAGAAAAAGCCAAGTTGATTGCAGAGGGTAAGATTAAGAAAGATAAACCGCTCGCGGAGATAACGGATGAAGAAAAGCCGTTTGATTTGCCGGATGGGTGGTCTCTAATAAGATTTATCGATTATGCAACAGACATATCTACTGGGCCTTTTGGTTCAATGATTCATCAATCGGATTATATTAAAGGTGGAGTTCCACTAATAAATCCATCCCATATGATTGATGATAAGATTTTTCCAGATGAATCAGTTTCTGTATCAGCTTTAATGGCGAAAACTCTTAGTTCATATTTAGTCTATAAAGGTGATATTGTTATGGCTCGAAGAGGTGAGGTCGGGCGTATTGCTCTCGTTACAGAACGTGAAGATAAATGGTTATGTGGAACAGGCAGTTTTGTATTGCGATTCTATGAAGAAGTGAATCGAAGTTATCTGAAGTTAGTGTTTAGATGTAATTATGCTAGAACCTACCTTGCAGTTAAGGCCGTTGGTACAACTATGGTTAATTTAAATCATGGGATATTAAAAAAAATGCCTTTTGGATTACCTCCGATTGCAGAACAACAACGTATTGTTGAAAAAGTTGATGATTTATTTGTAATCTGCGACCAACTGAAAACACGAGTAGCGGCAGTTAACCAATTAAAACAAAAACTGGCTGATGCCGTAATCGAACAAGCAATTTTTTAATGAAGACAATATCTTTATCTGCATATCTATCAATAATAGGTCAGTAAATTCGAAAATGAATAGTCAATTACCTCTTCTCATCGTACAGCAAGGTAAAAAAGGTACTTTTGTTTCTTGGTTGGAGGACCTTGGACTTAAAGAATTTATTTCTCGCTATCCATTACCAAAGTTGGTTGAGTGGGAGTGGCTTGTACCACAATATCGGATTGTTTTTCCTAATGACTATTTTTTAACTTGGCAAAATTATCCAGAATATCCTGTTCATTTAAGCCCTGAAAGACCATGTTTTGATATTGAAAATGCGCTATGGGATTCAACATGGCATCTTGATGATGACCAAAAGCCTCTCTGGTTTTTGCATCCATTTTTTCATTCAGATAATGATTATGGAAATAAGTTACGTAATGCTAATGTGGCGCCAACTCATATTCCTGATGAATTTATTCATCCTTATCGTTCGGAACTGATTAGTCCATATGCTGACTATTACTTTCATTGGCAAGCTTATGCGTTGATTGATGTTATACGTACAGCCGATCGATTTATGCCCATTATTAACACGCCTGATGTTGAGGAACAGGTGCAGAATCTTTTGTGTAGTGCTGCACGAGCCAAGGTATACACAACAAAACCGAGTGACGTAATTAAACAACCCCATAGTTGGGGTGGACTCTCTGAATCAATGACTTGGCTTTCTCATTATTGTGCATTTCGTGATGCGTTACCTTATGACTGTGATCCAAACCTACGTAACAAAGGTGCAAAGCAATTAGCTGAATATTTAAAAATTAATGCGGAGATATTGGAAAAATTTATTGAAAAACTGTTGAATTTAGCAAGTATTTGGTTAGGGGAAAATGAACGTTACTGTGTATGGACGATTAAGGCTTGGCCTTATCTTCAAAAAGATATTATGTGGGCTATGGAATGGCTAGTCTGTCTTAGTGATAAAAAATTTAGTTATTATCTGGACAAGTGGAAATGGAAAGATTTTCAACGTCATGAATGGGCAGAGTTACATAAAGTTCTGCCTTATGAATTTTTTGAAGATAAGCAGCATTTTTTACGTTATGCGCCTATTTATAATAATAAGCAGTATAAAGGTATGCTACCAATTGATGAAAACCTAAATCAATTGGTAAGCAGTCTACAAGCAAAAAATTATCCCTTTGATAGTTTCTTATATGCATTTCGCCAACTTCATGAAAACTTAAATCATAAGCCGAAACATAAAGGTGGTTTAAATTTTCGTGTCTCACGTCCACTAGATTATTTCTTGTTATTAGCCATTCGCACGGAAGTTTGTCTCCGTTATGCTTTGGAAAAAGATGGTACTTTGGGAGAAAAAACAGGTGGCTTGGAGACGTACATTCTTGCACTTGCTAAACAAAGAAATATTTCTAACTATGTCATTGATGCTTTTAAAGAAAGATAAAAAAAACTTACCCAATTGAGAGATACCCCAGAAGACCCTATTGGTAAAATCATGGCTATTTCAAATGATAAGTGGAGTATAGAAGAAACACATTTAGTACAGGCTTTTTTGTGTTGCGTTTTAGCAAGAAATTATTTTGCCCATCACACATATTTGGATAATAACTTCATACCTGATGAAAAATCAGCATTTATGTTGGCCGGAATTATAGTCACATTACTTTACTTATTGGATAGCTAATAAACTTCATTATTTGATTAAGGACATCGGCTCTATCAAATCGAAATTCAACTGACCAGTTACTCTGCCGGTCGGGGTTTGAAACCCCGACTGTAACGTTTGGATGCTTCAATAGCTTTCGAAACGTGAGTAACGGGGTTATAAACCCCGTTACGCTTCAGCAAGTAGTCTCGATGAAGCAACGCGGAATCGAGGTTATCAATCGATGAAGTCAGGGTGTCGTCATTTTTTAGCATTGTGAGTCATCATTATTTCATTGCTACTCAAACGGGGATTCTCTACAATCAAGCCATTAAATCCATTGCTGATTAGTTAATCCCTTTCTCATGCGTCATGCCATCGACCCCAAAATAGATTGCGTTTTTAAAGCTTTGTTAGGCTCAGAAGAGAATCGTAATTTATTGATTCATTTTCTAAACGCGTTTTTAGCACAAGATTTAGCAGAACCTTTAGTCTGGGTTGATATCCTTAACCCTTATAATGATAAAGAGTTTCTCAGTGACAAATTGAGCATAGTCGATGTTAAAGCCCGAGATAGTCAAGATCGGCTGTATCAAATCGAAATTCAACTAACCAGTTATGCGCATTTACCGTCTCGTATCATTTATAACTGGGCGGATATTTACAGTCATCAACTTAAAAGTGGGCAAGAGTATCTTGAGCTTAGGCCGACTTATTCGATTTGGTTACTGGCAGAAAATCTGCTGGTCGATGATAATGCCTATGTGCATCATTATAAAATGCGTGATGAACAGGGCCAGACCTTAACGCCGCATGGTGGTATTTGGTTGTTGGAATTAAAAAAGT
>CAMDOP010000356.1 GCA_945903675.1 Crenothrix polyspora | reverse complement strand
AGTAATAACCGGATCACCTTTATTAATGGCAATGGTTTTCTATTTAACGGAACGGAGTTAGATGGAATTACATGCGTCTGAGATATTTGCATCTTAAGCACCCCCCTTGACTCTAATACGGCCAGCAATAGCTTGCTTGAGCTGTGGGTGTAGCTTCTTTAAAACCTCAGGATTTGGTTCATCAACGGTGTAATATAATAGTTCTGAGTGAGATTTAATCGCAGCTTCAGTACTTAAACCATTTTCAATGGAGTAGTAGCCGTTAATTTTAGGCCACTTACCATTTTCTTCGATCTCCAGTACTAACTCTTTGTTGAGCAAGTCGGCTAGGTCGCAATCACCATCATCAACGGCCGCTAACAACTTACCTAAATTTGAGTAACTGCTAATTATTGATGGCATGACCTTGCAAAGTTGTTGCCCGGCTGTATTTTCAAAAACGAAACCTAAGGAGTTCTTAGGCTCATCGTCAGGATTGAAGGCTCGCTGTAACCCTACCTCTGCTATTTGTGTTATGGCGACTCTAGGGTAGCCAGCAGTCATTGGTTCAGTAGCTTTGGTGTCTTCAGCATTTTTTATTGCTGATTTTAAATCAAATTTAGCCATGGTAGTTCTCTCCAGTATGGGCTTTAACCCAGTTAAAAATAGTTAGATGCAGTTCGCCTAGTCTGAAAGCGATCTGTTTTTCGTTTCTGAATTGCTTAAAATTTTCTTGCTTAAATACATACATATTTATCTTATCCTTTGATGCTTTCCCCCTTCGATTTTGCCCGTCGAGTTGAAGTCTTTTTTAAAAAACTTGGGGGATTGCATCCAAATTAAAATCTAATTAATATCAAGCCTAAGTTATTAGGATTTGATTACCGTTTTGATAGGATTTAATCAGACTGCTGATTGTCTATACATTCAGCTAAGATATGAGTATTAACGAAGAGATTCTTGCCTACCTTACGGAAGGCTTTGGCTAATCCATTATGTTGACGCTGCTTAACCGCCCATGCCCAGCTTTTAGGGCTATAGAGGTGCGGAAAACACTCAGGAATTGATTGATAGGGGATGATGTCGTTCAATGATGTTGTTACGATTGCTTGCATAGTTTTACCCTCCTTACGGGTAGTTAATTAATACAAGCTCTTTTTACCTCATAAATTAATGCGCTAATATGACCCAATGCACTGGAACATGTTCTATTGCAATAGTGCAGGTTTTATTACTTCGGTCGAGGAAGTTTTTTTGCTAACTGCCTTTCTTCAACAAATATTCCAACCCTATTGGCCGCTACTTTTCTAGCCTCTTTTAAGGTCTTATGCTTTGGTATTTCTTCAAGTAAATAGATGGCAGCTTTAGCCCATTTCGCTTCGCTGTCTTCTGATTTTTTAGTGGGGCCCGCTTTATATTGGTCGAGCTCAAAATATTGAAACTCAATTATCTCATCTTGAAGAGTCAGCTTTTGAGATAACTGCTCAGCTTTTGCAAGCTCATATTCGTTAACTTTGTAATCCAAATTATATTTAGCTGGAAGATAGATATCTAAATCTTGATCCGTTGAATCAAAAATTACCTCGACAAATGCATCGAGCTCTCGAATTTCATTTTGTAAGGTGCGAATCAAATCAGTATTTGTAGGTGTCTCGGCAAGTAGTCTTATAACTTCAACTTCTTTCTTGTGTGCGACTATTGATGCAGTCTCTGCTTTCTCAGTCTTACTATCTATTACACGAAATAATGCTTCAACATGCTGACGTTTTGTTTCTACTTCTTCGCGCATGCTTTCTAACATACGATCTATTTCATCATTCATAAACACCACCAAATTGGTTATTATTTATTATCACAATAATAGTTTTGGCCCGATGAGATGAAAAATAACTGGACCTTTTCAGCCTCATCAGAGCAAAAGCTAATTTTTAATTATAAGTTAAATGCCTGAGCTAATTCATCAACTATCAGACGTTTCTGGTCGCTACCCTGATGAATGTAACGCATCGTAGTCTGTAAGCTCTTATGGCCCGCTAATTTAGCAATTTGACTGATACCTCTATCAGCATCAGATAGCGCTGAACAAAAACCATGGCGCAAACAGTGAAAGGTAAATTTTTCTAATCGGACACTACCATCTTCGTTAAGCACATCTTTCTCTGAAATATTTGCATTTCTCAATGCAGTGCTAAAAGCCTTACGAAAATCCATTGGTTTAGTTGGATTAACAATAGAAGGAAATATTAATCCAGTACCTACTTCTTGAAATCGTTTTAATTCCAACATAACGACTGGAGCAAAGTGTATCTCTCGATTAGTTCCATTTTTGGTATCTTCTAAGAAACAAGAGCTATCTTTAAAAGTGATATCACACCAACGTAATAACTTTAATTCACCTTTACGTGCGCCTGTAGTCATCGCAATGATGACTAACAGATAAAGCTTATCCCAATGGGACTCTTGACAGGCCTTAATGAGTCTTAGGCGCTCCTCGTGACTTAATACGCGTTCTCGAAGCTTAGTATCATCATCAATTACAATGTTGCGTACGATATTAGCATCCACATATCCACGACTCAGGGCAAATTTATAAACACTCGATAACACAGCTTTTTTGCGATTAATAGTTGTTGCACGTTGACCTTCATCGATCATGCAGTCGATAGGCTCACGCAGATCAAAAATATCAATATCAGTCATAATCCTATCGCCGAATATTTTGCACCAGTTATTAACCCTTTGCATCTGGCCCCTATAGTCCTTTTTATTCCAACGCAATAGATATTCGTCACAGACTACTCGAAAGGTTTTATAACGTATACGTTTCCCCGCATGCAAAAACAATTCAGCTCCACCCATACGTTCAATGTCTTGTGGAGTCAGTTGTAAAAGCTCTTTCTTGCTTAGTACATTGATAGATTCTAATTTCGCTTGATTACGGATAGCAAACAGATCAACAGATAACTGCTTAAATAACTCCTCTCCACCCATGCTATCAATATCGGCTTCAGTCAGAACCAGTAATTGTGCGTGATCTAAGTTCGGAATCGTTTTGATACTGTGTTCTATTTTATCAGCCCAGACTTGAGCGAGTGACTGAGATGGAAAGGTTTTATTCTTAAAAATACCTTTCATGCGAATATCGGCACGATAGTGACCGTTTGCTAATGCTCTGAAATAAGCCATTAAGAAATCCTCCCATAACGAAGGAACAGACTACATTTCTGAAAATCATCAGAGTGAATAGTAAATTTTGGATATTTTTTATTACAGAAACTAATTAACCGGCAATGAGCGCCTGTCAAATGTTGGTATTTTTGGGGATATTTTTGATTCATTACGCCACCTCATTGAGCAAGACAATGCAGATTTTGCGCCTAAATTTGCGCCTAACTGCTATTACGTTGCTTCAACTCGACGGGCAATCTGTTGAAATACTATATAAATCAAGGTCTTTGCTGGTGGGTCGTGCGCGATTCGAACGCGCGACCATCGCATTAAAAGTCCGAACTATAAATAAAAACATCAACTAAAACAATGTCTTATATTCTGCTAATAAGTCATTCTGCGTCACACAAAGCCCTAGAATAGTGGACTGATATTTCAGAAAAGCACATTTTACGCACATAAAAAATCGGTCACTTATCTTTTAATATCACAATCTCTTATTTAAGATCCCAGACCATGCAAATTTTTTTGAGTATAATGCTTAGCTTTGTTAGCCTCTTTTTAACCCCCTTCGGTTTTAGTCCTTATGCCATCTAAAATCTCACAGAATTTTATTGAGTTCCATTATGTTTCTCTACCAAACGACCCGATACAAATTTATGAAGGACGCTAGCAATTAAAGTTTGATATGGCATACCTTCTTCAAGCGCTCGGGCTTGGATATCCATCAAATCTGGAGAAGAAAGACGAATA
>CAMDOP010000355.1 GCA_945903675.1 Crenothrix polyspora | reverse complement strand
CAAACCCATACACATTGTCACTGGCATTAATCAAGAACTTAATCTTAGCTTTAGTGATAATGCCGTGACGGAAGATGATTTAACGGAAGTCGATCAAGATCATTATCACTGGTGCCAAGCTGTTGTAGCGGAATTTCACAGCATGGACACCCCAGATTCAACCACTATCGCTTGGTTAATAAAATTGGCACCCTTAATGTATCAACAGCTTTTAACAGATGCTGAAGAAGAAGGACAATCGCCGGAGCAATACCTACAGGAATTTAACAACCCCAATGACTTTTTTATTAGTTTGGTGCGTTATTGCCAAGATCAAATCAAACAAGCAGAGAAAAGACCATTAATTCTTGAAATTGCTCGATTAGTCAAAAACAAACGCAGTATTCTCAAGGAGAAACTACGGGATTCTTTAGCTAAATATCAAATCATGTTAGACAATGAGCTTTATAAAGCCATGAAAGCACTGAGAGAGACTCAGGATTGGCGCTATAAGACATTGACCATTGTTCCAGTTGATAATGGCTTTGATTTGGAAAAATCATCCTCTTTATAGCTCAACAGCCTCAGTAATAAGTTTCTGCTTAACACTCAAAATAAAGTTTATGGGGCCATTCCAGTTCCATAAACTTTATCACCGAGACCAACATTCCTCTGCCCGCCATCAATCTTCTAAGTCACCCATAAAATAAGCCATTCTTTTTAACGCTTGAAAATTAGTGTTATAGTGCCATCAGGCGTTACTATTCACTATAAATCTATTTAGGGAGAGTCTCATGGCACGTAATTACTCAACTAAAGCCTTCTTTCGCCATGCACCTAATCCACTTTTAACTCGCTATTTCAAAAAGCATAATTGCCTTCTGGATTTTAACTTTACTCTGCTTAAAGAAAACAAACCAGACGGCCTATTTGATGCTTGGCTGACCTTAGATACCAGCATCAAACAAGAACTAGATACAGACTTTCAGGATATTTTTAATCTAAGTTGCGAAAAGGGTATTAAAGCCATCATCGATGAGGCAACTCATCATGCACCTGACAATCTAAGCCAATTTAATGAAGAACTAGCCGCTAAGAAAAACTTTTATGATATGGCTTTTTCTACCCTTTTAAACTATCCCACTTATTGGAAAGGCGCCGTACTATTCTTCCATGCCGATAGTCTAGGCAATTGGCGAAAACGTAAAAACATACCAAAAGTGACACCCTCATGTGCAGACATTCACTTACAGAAATTAGCTGCCTTAATTGCTAGCTATTTCCATTTGAATGAAGGCAAGGGTAAGCATTGTTTTGTTGAAGCATTAAAACGCGGACCTTTAGATTATTTTTTCGCCTATCCAGAAGACTACTCCCAACGAAGCCATGAATGGATCAAGGATGAATTTGCGCCCAGACCCCATAACCCAGCATTTGAAATTGTCTATGTATACAATCAACAAAAAGGCTCCCTTGATTTATATTACAAGGGTAATTACAAAGCTGTTGAATCATTACAAGTATTTTTTGCTAAAGCCATCTTAGGTGTTGAAGAATTGGAACCTGTGAAGAATGATTCTCGTGTTTATGATTTAAATCCCTTGTTAAATGCTGATTTTAATTTTGTCTATGCACCAAACAGTGGCATTGAAGATATCAGAATTAGCACCCTTCGATTATCGTCAAAAATCAAGAAAGGTGACCGCATTACCCTTGAGGGGGATTCTAAAAATAATGCCCAAGCTGTTTATCAACTACTGAATAACTTGTCACCTGCATTATCGCTGCATAATTATTATCTTACCCGAGTAGAAATGGTCGCATCGGTATTGATTGCTGCTGGCAAACCGGCTAAAAATATTCGCTTTGCTATCACATATCCCAACTCGTGTTCATTGAAATACGAAGCCGAGGATTTACTGTTAAGGGCTATGCTTGAGCAGTCTGGCGTTGAGCCTAAGGACGATGAACTGGCTTTTTAAAGGATGCAGTAAATGATACTAGCGCACCTAATTGAACAGGCGCACACAACTCAAGACGGATTGATACTCATCGGTTTTGATAAAATCACGCATTGGCCAAAACTTCAATTAGAAACCCTACTGAAACACCACATCATTGAACGGTCAAAACCGGCACAGTCTCTTGTATGCTCAGGTTGTGAAGAAGCATGCTGTCGACCTGTTCATCTATTTCCAGGTATGGATAGAGCATTTATTGTCTGTGATTTACGCAGTGACACCAGTCAAGTCCAAGTCAAACTAGAACAACTGCAACAATGGCAATTGTCACTGCGCGCGATTTATCAGTTATTAAGTGAGCAAACAGGTTTAAACAGTTCATTACTTAGATCATTACCGATTAGTTGGCAACGCGTGTTTTTAATTGATGCGCCCTGTTTAACTATTGATACCGATTATCTCCATGAGCTTTCACTCAAGATGCACCCAGTCAATCTAGCACCTATCAACAATAGTTTTGTCTTATCTGGAGACTACTGGAAGATCACCTTTAATCAGAAAACAGTGATGATAAAGGATACGAAGGGCATACAGTATATCAACTACCTGATCCGCATTAAAGGTAAGAGCATTCATGTGTCGGAGCTATATTATGCAATCAACCCAAAAGACACCACGCAGACAGATGACACGCTATCTAGCATGACTGAAGAGCAATTAAATACTGAAGGATTTAGCTTAAGTAATTTGGATAATCGCTTTGAACTACTCGATAAAGCTGCCATAACAAGCCTCAAACGGCATATTGAGCAACTGAATGACCAGATAGAAGAAGCAACAGAATTTGGCGAATTTGAGGCATTAGAAAAACTTGAAACTGAAAAAGATCAGATCATCGCACGGTTATCTAGCGATATGGGCTTAGCCGGTAAAAGTCGATTATCTTCCAGCCCCATTGAAAACATACGTAAAAATATTGAGAGACGCATTAGTGAAGATACTCGCAAACTCCAAAATTCCTTCCCTGAGTTTGCAAGCCATCTAAAAACAGCACTCAAAACAGGGACCGTATGCCAATACACGACTTTTCCAGATGTATTTTGGGAGGATATCGAACAAATTTAATATTGCGCGCTAAATAAGCGCATCGCGCCTAAAAAAGTTGCGCCTTGCCAGTGAACACAAATGTTCCCTGGCCTGGCAGCTTTTAGGGAATACAGCGAATTCATCGAAAGATGAATACCAACCTCCAACTGTAACCTTGCCAGGTCATTGCAGTTGGAGGTTTTTTTTGCAATTTAAGGAGTAATAAAATGACTGGCATTATTAATATAGAAAAAAATGATCAACCTTCTGAACTAGAAAGCGCTACTATAACTTCTGCTGTACCCCCAAAAAACTCCACCAGCTTGTTCGATCCATCAGTACTGCGTCTATCTCAAAACTTTTCTGAAGCCACCGGCGTTAAAAAACTGGTCACGACCATTCCCGTTCGTAAACCCAATAAACAAGATTTTATCCGTGTCCACCAGGATCCTGCTTTTCGCTTGGAAACTGCCATTCTGGAACTCAAAGAAGAACGAGAATCTTATCTGGTCTCGCCTAACTTATGGCCAGATCTCAGTGGAGAACTAACACCTAAGGTGCTGTTCACGGCCATTAATCGTCAAAAGGTTCTATTTCTCTGGCCTATTCGCTTACCCGGTGAAGAGGGTCGCCACGATGAGTGGAATGCCTCTGCCTTGGAAGCTGCCACGATGGCACAAAAGGACTGGATTCGAATTTCTGCCAATATGAATTTAGGCGCTTATGAGGTATTCCAATCCAGTGGATCACTATCAGAACCGGAATGGCCCGACATCGATTTTACCAAGATTTTGGAGACCGCCTTTAAAGGTCGTTATATCACTGATCTTGAGCATCCTGCTCTGCGTCGCCTGCGCGGCGAAGTGTGAGGAGTGGATGT
>CAMDOP010000354.1 GCA_945903675.1 Crenothrix polyspora | reverse complement strand
ATAAGTTTGCTCTATCTGACGCCAACCGACGTTACCAATAAAGCGATCATCATCCAACTTGATACGTTGTCGTCCTCCTTTTATGAGCGTGTCAGGAACACCGGCATAGCTAAGCCATAATTGGTCCAGCTCATTAACATAAGGATCTTTAATGGTTGAATATTGGCTTTTACCATTAAGCGAACTGTTATAGTCGGCATCCATAACGTAAAGCCCCTGATATTCAGCATAACCCTGAATACCATGATATACCGGTGACAACAGACCTAATCGTAACCTTGAAGTTACGGCATTAGCGGTAACGGGTTGTTTTGACGCTGCCAAAGCTTTTCCATTCAGCGCAGGACTTCTCACATTATCTTGATTAACCTCTTCAAAACGCGTATTTAGATCAACTTTTACCGAGCCATTTTTACCGTAATGATAAAAGTTAAGTGCATCTTCAATTTCTTGCGTCATATCAGCCCATACAACTGGGCTCATAAATGACATCGATAATACGACTGCCGATAATGGATTTTTTAGTTGTTGCTTAAGCATAAAGCCACCTTAGGTTTGAATTGTAAGTCTTTGTTTGAATAAATAACGCTTAATGCGAACGATCACATTCCTAAAAAAGTAAGTATGCTTTCTCGGTATTTATAATAATCAGGATGAGCCAATAAGGCTGTGCAGGTAAAAGGTCTGGGTAAATTGATAATCTCTATATTGCCAATTTTGGCATGAGTGCAAAACAGCAGTTAACATTAATCACATTCAGCGTTTGATCTACTCGTTCAATTACTATTAAAACAATACTTTAGTTATTTCACATGATCAACTTTGTCGTTGTTTTCACGGATAAGCTGGACATTTTTCCAAGATTTTTTTACAGAGAAACCACTTACTAAGCGACTTAAAGCTCTTTTACAATAAAATTGCAGATGGATATGCATTTAACTGACTTTCAAGATCAGCAGCCAATGCTTCATATTTACACCAAATGCTTTGGCTATCTAAGCGTTCATCAGTCTCGGCATATTCTTTTAACAAACAGGATTTAGCTGTATCAGAAAGACCACGCCCCCCCATCGGATAAAGGATGTTATCTTCCTTATAGATATGCTCTTTTAACAGTCGTGCATACTGAACGCCATTGACCTCTAATTTATCAATATCGTTGCTGAGTAAGGCATTTTCCATATTCAGTACCAATTCCCTCGCTTTACCGTGTTCATTTAACATTTGCGGAATCGGATTGCAGTGGCTCAGAACACCTGGCTGTTCAAGATAACGAAACAGAATATTTTCTTCTTTCGCATGATGAAATTCGTCAGCAAACTCATGGATAAACTGAATAAAGAAAGGGGCTTTTTCAAACAACAAAGAAGACTCGTTATTTTTAGCGCTGAGTTCAACATAGCGTTCCAATAAATCAACATATTTTAAAATAAGTTGGTGTTCTTTCATTAAGTGTTCAGTTACTAACATTAGATTTTTATCTCGTATAAATTAGGTTAAACGGCTATTGATGCCTTGATGAAAATAAAATGGCCAAATAACTTATCGTCTACGTACTACTTGATAGGGACGAGTGATATAGCCAAGCGGTACGCTCCAAACATGTACAAGCCGGCTGAATGGAAAGACTAAAAATAGTGTTTGCCCTAACACTAAGTGCAATTTAAAAAGTAGGCCTATATTGTTGATTTGGTCTGCTGCACCACTACGGAAAGTGACAATGCGCTGCGCCCATTCCGATAGCAATAACATATTAGAGCCGTCGCTGTGGTAAATAGAGATAGGCAAGGTCAACAAACCTAAGGCTAATTGCACGGCTATCAGTAATAAAATAAAAATATCCATACGACTACTGGTCGCGCGTATGCGGGCATCAGTTAAACGACGACGTATGAGTACATAAATACCTTTGGCACAAATCCCACCAAATACCCCGCCAGCAACCACGGCTAGTATTTGCTTACCTGAAGTAGACAAGCCCAAGCTATGGTAAACAGCCGGTGGCGTGAGTAAGCCTGCGAAATGTCCGACAAACAATAACAGTATGCCTATGTGAAATAAATTGCTGCCCAGTCGTAATTCTTTGGCGCGTAAAAACTGGCTAGAGCCCGTACGCCAAGTGTATTGGTCGCGATCATAACGGGCTATGCTGCCGACTATAAATACGCTTATCGCTATATAGGGGTAATAACCAAATAATAAGGTATTAAGATAATTCACGATAGACTCCTTAAATAGAACGATGTTGCGCTTTTAAATACTGATCGCGCGGCATGATAGTTATTGGACTGGCAGTGGCTGTTTGGCTGTTACACGCGTCTTTTGCGCCCATAAAACTGACAGCTTCTTCTTCCCAGATTTCATCCATATTGACTAGGGTTTCATCTTCGCCTTCGGTAGCCGCTTGTTGTAAGATGTCTACCAATGCTTCAGGTTCGCCTGCAAAACCTGCCAATGCTTCAAAAATAGCGTTAAATGGGCTGCTACGTTCAGTGAGTCTTGCCCCTAACAAACTTAATACCGGCATAGCATCTTGTAATAATTGCACCGCTTCTGCCTGTACTTGTTGTGATAGAAACTCCAAAAACAAAGGAATGTAATCTGGCAATTCATGCGTAGAGAGCTCAAAACCATGGGCTTCGTACATCTGTAACAAATTAACCATCGCTTGGCCACGATCACGAGATTCGCCGTGCACATGTTCAAAAATATGCAAAGACAAAAATCGTCCTCGATCAAATAAGGCTACATAAGCTTCTTGTGCATCGAGAAGATCGACGCCGCGATAATCGTCAATCAGTGCTAGCACTGATTTTTTATGCACAGCCAATAATATATTTTCTTGCTCAATAACATCCGTCATCTCATCGAGTGCGGCTAACATTTCGGCTTCTGGATAGCTTAATAACAAGGATAAGACTTTTAGAGTACGCATCATGTATCCTTATTTTACCGATTCCACTTTAATAGGAATTTTGATGGGAATACCAGCACCGCGTTGTGGCTTGCTGTTACCACCAAATAGATTGGTGTCACTATTGCCAGACGAGCAACCGCTACCAAAACTAAAGCCACAACCGCCTTGCTCACCATAAGCATCAAAAGTAGAGCTGGCGTATTCGCGGTGACTGCTTGGAATGACAAAGCGATCTTCGTAATTGGCAATGGCCATGGTGTGATACATGTCTTCAACTTGTAACTGAGTCAAAGCTACACGATCCAATACCGTGGTGTTAATGACACCCTCAACGGTTTTACTGCGCATATAAGCGCGCATGGCCAGCATACGTTCTAAGCCTAAGACCACAGGCTCTTCTTTGCCTGCAGTGAGTAAATTGGCCAGATATTGCACAGGAATGCGTAAAGAACGCACGTCAGGAATATCGCCATCCATGCCAATTTGATCATGTTCCGCCGCTGATTGGATAGGCGATAGCGGTGGTACGTACCAGACCATTGGCAGGGTGCGAAATTCAGGATGCAACGGGAAGGCGACTTTCCAGTCTATGGCCATTTTATAAACCGGTGATGCTTGTGCGGCTGTTAACCAAGATTCTGGAATACCTTCGGCTCGTGCTTGAGCAAGTACCTGTTCGTCAAAGGGATCGAGAAATACATCTAGCTGTTGCTGATATAAATCCTGTTCATTTTCGCAACTGGCCGCAGCCTCTATACGATCAGCGTCATACAGCAATACGCCTAAATAACGGATGCGCCCAACGCAGGTTTCTGAGCACACGGTAGGCTCACCGGCTTCGATGCGAGGGTAACAGAAGGTGCATTTTTCTGACTTTCCGGTTTCCCAGTTGTAATAGATTTTCTTATAAGGACAGGCGGAAACGCACATGCGCCAGCCGCGACATTTGTCTTGATCAATCAACACAATGCCGTCTTCTTCACGCTTATAAATCGA
>CAMDOP010000353.1 GCA_945903675.1 Crenothrix polyspora | reverse complement strand
GCTACAGCAACATAACCGATGTGGCTGTTGGCGATACAATTAGCTTTGCAAGTGTTGCAACTGAATCTCTTGTTTCAACATTCACAACCGCTAAAATAACGTTGGCTCCTACAGCAGCCTTTGCTGATTATTTGAATGCTGCGGCATCAACTTCAACTGCCGTTGCTGGTGTGGGAGCAGCGAATTTTGCTTGGTTCCAATACGGTAGTAACACTTACATAGTTGATGATACATCTAATACGGGATCATTTGTGAATGGCGCAGATACGATTGTACAGTTAATTGGACTCGTAACAGTAGATGGTTTTACTGGTGCAGCCACAAATGGTGGCGGTTCATTCGTGCTTGCTTAAGCATTGTTAACCTAAACGGTTAAACTACCGCAAGGTAATCTGCCCGAAAGGCTAACCCAGATCTCACAAAGGTCTGGTTAAACAAAAACCCTCATTGCTCACAAGGCGGTGGGGGTTTTTTGTGTCTTTTTTCTGAGTTCCCCTATCTTGCCGTATTATGTGAACATGAGCTTCACTCACCTGCCTAATTTAATTGCTTTAGGCCAACACTTATCTTCTAGGCATAAAAAACCCCCACCCAGATACGCCGGATGAGGGTTAATATTTGACGAGTAAACCAATCTAACTATTAAAAACTAAGTCTGTACCCAAGGCGTCATTTAGGGCTTTCGCGTAAGCAATTCTGGCAGTTTGAAGTACCGCCGCTTGGGCATTTAATCTTGCCAACTCCTGATCAACAAAGTTTATACTTTGCAACTGGTTTTTTGCATCATCTGATAAGGTTTCTGTATCGTATTCTTTGTCGTCAATAGTAATAGTTGCCATGGTTTGTCCTATAAATTTAAGTCATAAAATTCGAATATGGGGTGCAATTGTTACTTTATCAAGTGTGCAGCTTTAATTTTTTTCGATATGAAGCATTGCAAGTGGCTTGTCCTCCCTAAGCGCGGAGAGCCAGCATCTTAAAAGAATCTAAATACACGGGTATCCTTCAGTTTTTTTCGAGGATAAACCATGGCATTAAACGAACAGAAGCTAAATCAAGTGTAAACATGGCAAACGTAATGTTCTTCGCAAACAACTTATTGCCCAAAATAGGGGCTGAATAGAAAAAAGTTTGCAAGATGGCTTAAGCATTACCAAACACTTTCCCGAGCGACAACACCTTCGTTAATTCAAAAAATTCTGGCTAGCTTGATAGGCATGGTAATCTTTATCTTTTTCTGAAAATTGTTTTAATGTGTTCATGACATTTTTTCAACCTGCAAAAAAGAAAAGGTGTTACATTGGCAAAGCGGTTGATTTTCCGGTAAACACCCCCTTTGCGGCTGCACTACCTTTTTGAGAATAAAAACGACGTGGTTTGGCCCGCCCAAACCTCAAGGAAACAAACATGAACCTATTAAAATAGCGGGACGCAGTTTACGGTCAGGGTGGAAGTGATAATCCAGAAAACAAAAAAGCTTTACATCTTCAATGTAAAGATTTTTTGTTTTCTGGATGTTTTGGACTTAAAAATTATAAATTCGGTGCATCGATAATCACATGCTTACTGTGATAATCGTTGCACCAAACATAGACTTAACCTATTAAGGATTGACTCGAGTCCAAGTGAAAGGGCCAAAACCTCTATCACTATCAGCATAGTTTAGAGTCGAATGGATAGTCAGGCGAAGATACTCAAGAGGTGTATAAGCGCCATGCACGACAACACGATGGAAGTTAGGAACAGCATAACCATTAGGTTGATTGTCGTAACTGTCATTTGCACAGGCCGTTTCAACCCCTGCTACTTCAGTAACACATGGGGCACCATTCACCAACGGATTATCTGAACGATAGTAATGCGAGTCACCATTAATGAGCAAAACTGGCTTGATAAAGTCGGTCGCATTTGCTGCGATACTGTCTATAAATGACTTGTAATTAGCAATGTGTGAAGGTTGATTACCATCCAGATCCCACATATCGCCCTGCTCGATAATTACGACAGCCTTGTGCCCCTTGAGCTTAGCTTTCTCAAACGCAGCATCTAGCCAGCGAATGTCCGCAGCAGTACGCTGAGCAACTTCCTGTGTCTGCTCTCCTGTCTTGGTTAAGCCAAACCAGCTATCATCATCATTGTTTGACCCACCTGGAATGTTCAAAGTGACGAACAATACGTCTGATTGTTCCCACATTACGTTTTCGACGTACTCCGCATCTTTAGGATATGCCGGATCGTAAGCCTGCGCTTGAGAAATGACACGCTTGCTACGTACACCGAGAGTTTCACCCGGTTTGGAAAAGAACATTTGTCGTATCAGCGCTAAATTTGCAACAGGATTGCCGTTAGCATAATCTACGTAATCGCCCTTTGAGTCCTTAACATTGCCGCCTTGCTTCGTTTTGTGACAATCCACCCATTCATTGTCACCGGGTGTATAAACAAGTGGATCCTTAAATTGGCGCCACAGATTCAAAACAGTACGATTATAAGCCAGTGTACAATATTGACTGCCCGAATGAATATCGCCAACATTCATCACCATGCTGACTTTCGGATCAGCATTAATTGCACGGATGAACGCTGGCGTAGCTTCTATCTGCCTTGGATCACCAGGATTTGGGCCATTTGGTGAGTCTGGTTTGATAATAGTTTGATCTGGTGGGCATTCTCCAGATTTACAGCCATATGGACTATCTCCAAATACGGCAAGGGTATAAGTATTATCTGCGATAGCTGGGGTAAGAACTCCGAGTCCGCAAGTAAGCAACATGATGGAAGTAAATGCTCTTTTCACAGTAAGTCTCCAATTTAGATAGGGTTGATTTGCTAAACTAATTTTGAAGTTAAACTACTGTTACGTACAAGGTAGACAAATTAGCCGCACTACTAAGCTACATCGTGAATATTACAAATTGATGTATTGAAGGTGGCAACCAAATTAAATCAATGGGGTCTGTTAAATAGCTTTGTAATAGAACTGAACTTATAACAAATTTTATATTTTTTATATGGTGAAGCTAAAGTCAACTAGACAAAGGGAGGCTATCGGATTAATGTGGCCTTATCATACTTGCTATTCAGCTTGCTAACGGACGAAATGATGACCGTCTGTCGAGGTCGGTTTTCATCAACTCCTTATTTACATGAGCAGAGCCGTTGTTTTCTTGTGTTGCATTTCTTATATTCAACGCTATATTTACAGTGCAGATTGCCCTGTGGCTTGTATTCTCTAGTTCACCTCTCCGTTGCGCGTGAATAATAATAGTCGTATTTCTATTATCCAAATCAGTGCAGTCTGCAACCATATTAAATTTATCCCCAATGCAAGTACTCCAACCTTGCTAACAAAATAATTTTTTAAGGTTTAAGAAATGAGCTTAATAGCAATACCATTCATTCCAATAGTATTAATGACGCTATACATTTTATTTAAAACTAAGTGATGGAAGTAATGATTGGCTGTTATCTGAGCAAGTAATCGAATCATTACAGTTCTTTTTTTGTGTTGATTTTCTTTTATTTATCAGCCCCACCGGAATGATTCCCGATATGACCGATTGAATATAATTTTTTTGACTATCTATTTTTTACAATTAAAACTTGAACGTATCTATCAATGTCACACCGAAGAATTAATCTAAGCTTGATCGTTAATAACCACTCATTTGCTAAGCCCACATAACATGGGCCAAGATATTTTCAGTGTTGAATTCATTATTTTTACATACTGTTTATATTTGTAGTTACAATAAATACATGAAATTGGACTTTGACCCAGATAAACGTAATAAAACATTGGCTGTGTTAAACGGCATGTAAAATTTTCCAGTTTTAGTAACTAAAGTTTCGGGGTTCAAAAATAGAGTCAACATACTGATAAATATATAAAAAAGCGCCCTACAGGAGTATAAT
>CAMDOP010000352.1 GCA_945903675.1 Crenothrix polyspora | reverse complement strand
TGTGTAGCAATACCGGCATGATCCGTACCCGCTTGCCACAAGGTGCTATAACCTTTCATTCTATGATAGCGGGTGAGGGCATCCATGATAGTGTCTTGGAAAGCATGACCCATGTGTAGGCTGCCAGTGACATTAGGTGGTGGAATCATAATGCAATACGATTCACCCTCTGATTTGGCTGCAAAATAACCTTGTTCTTCCCAGTTTTGATACCAGCGTTGTTCTATATCGTGAGGAGCGTATTTTTTTTCCATGATTGCGTTATATTGTATTAAATGGGAAATATGTTAATGGTTGCGGCCATTAAGTTAAGTGAAAACAGTATAAGTTTGGAGTGTTGAGCTTTAGCTATTGCTTTATAAAACAGCTGAAGCTGTTTTACTCCACACATAGATTACTTAACTGAATGGTCGTAATGTTAACTGTAGAGGCGCATGCCCCTCTGTTTAGTTATATGACATGTTGGCTATTATATAGTCTTCGCCTAATTCTGATAACTTTACCTTAAGGGTCTTATTTTCAACCGAAACACCTGCTTCAATGATACCGCTTACTCGTAAGTAATTAGGCGTATAACCAAATACTTGCTGACTACCATCATCCTGCGCGATGCTGTAACCTTCCCAGAGTACTGGGAATTCTTGACCTAAATTATCCTTGAAAAACTGTAGCTTCATATTATTGGCTAATTCATGCAATTGTCGGCTACGCTGTTTTTTAGTGTCTTCGGGAATTTGCTCGGGTAAATTAGCGGCTTTAGTGCCTTCCCGACGGGAATAAGTAAAAATATGAATATGGCCAAAGCCGGTTTGTTTGATGAAGTTAAAGCTATCTTGCCATTCCTGTTCTGTTTCGCCAGGAAAGCCGACAATAATATCGGTAGTAATATTAAAGTGAGGGATTTTTGCGCGTAATTGCTGAACGATAGCAGAAAATTCCTCTGTTTTACAACGTCGAGCCATTCTGCGTAGTACGGTGTCTGAACCGCTTTGCAGCGGTAAATGTAAGTGTGGCATAAGCCTAGGATTATGAAACAATTCAAAGAAGTCGTCAGGTAATTCCCAAGGCTCTAAAGAACCTAACCTAAGTCTAGGGATATCGGTTTCAGCAAGTATAGCTTTGATTAGATCAGATAAATTAATGCCTAAATCACTGCCATAACCGCCTAAATGCACGCCTGTTAGAATAGCTTCGGTAATGCCTTGTTGATGCAGTTCATTAATTTCATTAACAACGGTTTGTATAGCGCGACTGGCTTCTTCGCCGCGTGCTACCGTGACGATACAAAAGGTGCAGCGATAACGACAGCCATCTTGTACTTTAATAAAAGCCCTTTGTCTGCCGCGTGTAAATAAAGACGTTTCACCTGGATCGGTAGCCATCGTCGGCATGGTATCCATATTAAGTTCGCTTAAGGTTTTTTCTACTAATTGATCTTTATCTTTATTGCTAACGACTAAGTCTACACCTAACAAAGCCCCAGCTTCTTCTTGGTTTAAAGTGGCATAACAACCGCTAACCACTAGTTTTGCTTGAGGATTATCACGATGAATGCGGCGTATGAGTTGGCGTGATTTTCTGGCAGCATCTTGGGTAACCGCGCAAGAATTAATGACGATCAGCTGAGCCGTTTCAGCTTTTTTAGTAATCGCATGGCCAGATTTTTGAAAAGCTTGTGCCCAAGTTTCTAATTCAGCTTCATTAAGCCGACAGCCGAGTGTTTTAAGGTGAACTTTCATCAATTATCCAAACAACCAGTAGGCAATAACATTGATATAATTACGCCTCAAATTTGGTTATTATCCCACAGGCGGAGGTATCACGGACATGTTTATAATGACCTGCATATATGCACTCATAGATTGTTATGAATCGGCTTAGTTATCGAACTCTGTGATAAAGTTTTTTTGAAAATTGGTAAGCTGCTGTGTCTTCGGCAATCCATGATCGAAATGTGTTTTTAGATGTTTGTTCTATCTTTTGTTGAAAAATATCAACAACACCTTTTATACCCATGCGTTTTTTATATTCCTTAAAATAAGCGGCAAGTTCGTCATTGGATTTTGCTCTACCGTTATCTGCATATTTGGCAACATAAGGAGAAAAGTCAGGGTATAACGGCGTTTCGCTCCATTTCCCGTGTAGTGTCGTTTTCATGAAATTGCCTATGAGTATGTCGTCGAAAACCTGATAATTAATCGATGACATTAACGAGCCACGGGGAGCCTCAAAAGTAAGGCCCCGATTAAAGCCTTTTTTACTAAATTCAATAATATTGTCCTTGCCACCAACCTTAAGATTAATAAAATCTAAAAAGCCATGAAGGTGCTCAATCGACTTAAAATACTGATTTGCCATGTCAATATCTGATGATTCCAGTTGTTCTGACCAATCATCTCCAAATTCTTTTGGATCTTTAAGGTTAGGTGCAAGTTTGTTGGGTTGTAAGGCTAGCCAAGTATCTTTACAGCAATCATATTGAATAAATGCAGGCAAAAGTTCACATTTGTCGGATTTAAAGCCCTCTTCATAATCTGAAGGCGCTATTAAATAATCTGTGAGCCATGCACTATCTGTTCTTGCCATCTGATGAAACGAGCTAAAAGGGATAAAATATTTTGCCCCTAAATACTCGGTCTCTCTACAAATCGTTTGTCCCCAAGAGAATGGCGGTGCTTCTTTTGCTAAAGGTTTCAGGTGATTACCGTCTTCATCATAGAAGTTACACATATCGGCATAACCGGCATACAGTTTAAGATGAAATGAAATCGGATAACGTTTGACGGTTTCGCGCACAAAATTACCCCAGCCATGACCAGGAGCATCATTCATATTGACTATCAAGCGACCATTGATATCAATTAATAAAATGGCATCTTGATTGTAATCGCTAAGGCATAGAATTCGGATGTTTTCTGAAAGCTGTATCCATTCTTTATCTTTCAATATGTGAACATCAAAGCCGTGCTCAGCTAGGTCGTTTTTTATTCTGCTGCCATGATGATCGGGTAATAAGATTTTTTTATTTTTTAATGCGCCTATTGAGTCAGGCATTAGGTGATCTTGATGGCCATGAGAAATCCAAACAAATTCACAACTTTTGATGGCTTCCAGTTGCTCAGCCGGAATTTCATGCGATAAGCTCCAGCTACCGAAATAGGGTGTTCCTTTAAACCAAGGATCTGTAACAAGAATTGGCTTTTGATCGTAGCAAATTATGGTAGCGTTACCTATTGTTTCAAATTTTATATTGCTCATTTTTAATCCATAGTTCAGATGTTATGTTTTAGTAACTGATATTACGCAGCATTCCTAAAAAAGCGAATGACTTTAAGGTGGGTCAGGTGTGCTTGTAATTATACACAGACTACTCGGTATGTAATAGCTAGTTTTCGACAGTTACAGGATTGTAAGCTATTGTTTTATTGTGATGTAAGCCATGAGTAGATGACGATATTTTAATTATTAACAAGTGTTTTCTTGTAAATATTTCTGGTGGCAAAGGTAATGCGACATGGATGGGAGTTAGTTTGTGTTTAATAACTTAACGCAATGCTTTTTGCGACTGCCGAGTTATAAATATAGTTTCAATATGGTTGGTTTTTTAGCTGCAGCATCGTCGATTATTTTTGTGTGACGGCGATGATCTGAAAACCTCCGTTAAACTTAGGGTGTATGCAAAGGATTGGAATTAAAGATAATCGAATCGAGGATTTACAAATATCAGCCTCCTTTACCTTCCTCATCCAGCCAATTGCCTTGTAATTCTTGTTCAATCCTCTCGATACTAGGAAGTTGATCTTCCAGATTCGGGGGCAAGCATTGGGCAAGTTGATATTCAGAAACGCCAATCGGTTTACTGTTATCACGCAAGGCATATTCAGCAATCACCTTGTTACGATTTTTACATAACAGCAAGCCAATGCTGGGA
>CAMDOP010000351.1 GCA_945903675.1 Crenothrix polyspora | reverse complement strand
ATGCAGTTTTTTCTTGTCTAAACATTGTTGATAAAGATAATCTTGGCAAGATATTACGTAAGTATCGAGTGACTAAATTTAATTCTGCATTAATGCGAATTGGCGCAATGCCTCCCCATCCTACTTTTTATTGCAAAAAAGCATGCTATAACGAGGTTGGGCTGTATAGGGTCGATTATAAAATTGCTGCCGATTTTGAAATGTTAGCTAGACTATTAATGAGACAAAAAATATACTGGTCATTTCTTGATAAGGTTACCGTAACGATGCGTTCCGGTGGCTTGAGTGATAGTGGTTTCTTATCGAGTATTGAGTTAAATTACGAAATAATCAGAGCTTGCAAAGAAAATGATTTATATACCAATTGGTTTTTTCTGGCATTGAAACTGCCGATTAGAATAATTGAGTTGATTCGATGAGTGATGCTAAATTGGTAACTATTTCAGTCGTGAGTCACGGGCAAATCGACTTGATTGTAAATCTGTTTGATGATATTGCTACGTATCTACCTTTAGATCAGATTGAGGTTATTCTGACGCTTAATCTGCCAGAGGTACTGCCCTTTGTAGAAAGTGATTATGCTTTTTTAAAGATGATCGTAAGGAATTAAAATCCAAAGGGTTTTGGTGCCAATCATAATCAAGCCTTCACCCATGCGACAGGCGTTTTTTTTTGTGTTTTAAACCCCGACATTCGTTTCAATGCTGATCCTTTTCCTATCTTGCTGGCGAGTTTAAATGATCCGGCTATAGCTGTTGTTGCACCTCAGATCTTCGGTTCAGATAATCTGCTTGAAGAAAGTGCACGAAAATTCCCAACGCCCTATAAAATAGTGTGCAAAGCCCTAGGTGGCTATAAAGCTCATGATTATCTGATCACAGAACACGCTATTCAATCTGATTGGTTAGGGGGTATGTTTATGTTATTGCCTAGCAAAGTATTTACAAAAGTAACGGGCTTTGACGAGCGTTACTTTCTGTATTACGAAGATGTCGATCTTTGTGCCAGATTAATAATGTTAGGTTATAAAGTTGTATTGAACCCTCAAGCAACAGTATTTCATTATGCTCAGCGAGCCAGCCATCAAAACTTTAAATATTTTCGCTGGCATCTGCTTAGTATGCTGCGTTTTTTTGTTTCTCGGGTGTTCTGGCGTGTGTAGTTAAAAATTCTTATGAAAGAGTATTCCAATCATTCAATTAACGTTATGGTTTTCGCTGAAATTGAAATTTGTGTATGCTTAATGCCTATGTTCCTAAATGTTAAGGGTGTCAGATATTGAGTGTAACAAGATTACAATCCCACTTGCAGCGTTATGGTGTTTATGGTTCTGTTCGACTGCTTGTGCAGTGGCTAATGACACGTCTTTGTTTTTATCCTGCTAGGTTAATTCGTTTTCCGATTTATATTCGAGGGCGCTCAGCGATTAAATGGGGGCAGGGCTTTACTACCGGTGTAGGGGTCAGGCTTGATGCCTTGGGTACAGCTAACAATCAAATCGTGTTTGGTGATCGCGTACAGCTAAATGATTATGTGCATATTGGAGCGATTGAGAAAATTTTGATAGGCGATGATGTGTTAATCGCCAGTCGAGTCTTTATTAGTGATCATAATCATGGTTGTTACAGTGGCGATGCCGAGCATAGTTCACCTGAACAATTACCAGATAAACGTGTGTTAGTGGCCAGGCCGGTAACGATTGGTCATAGAGTCTGGATTGGTGAAAATGCGAGTATTCTGCCTGGTGTAACTATTGGTGATGGCGCAATTATTGGCGCAGGCTCTGTGGTTACTGCCAATGTTAATGCTAATACCATTGTGGTCGGCAATCCAGCTAGGGTTATAAAAGTTTTTGATCCTCTTCAGCAGTGTTGGCTTTAGGCATGAGTAGTTATTAAAACTCCATGTCCGTAAACGCTTTAAGTCTGTCTCTTCAATGCGATAATTTTTATGACAATTAAGTTGAACTTCTGATGAAAAGACTCCGGCACAGTTTTAGTAAAGATGCACTCTGGAGCATATTAGGTGGCGGTATTCCAGCGCTAGCGGGCTTATTAGCAATACCTATTCTGATTCACCTTCTGGCGGTTAATCTATTTGCATTAACCTCATTACTAATCTCATTTAACTTATTTTTCTTTGTTTATGATGTAGGCTTGGCGCGAGCAATGCATTTTTTTTCGAGTAAAAATGCTTATCTTAGTTTAGAAGGTGCAGGTAGTTTGATAACAAGTTGCTTATTAGTCGGGTTTTTAATAGGCATCGTATTAATACCTATTTTTATTTTTCTTAGCCCTATGCTGGTGGACCACTGGTTAAATATAGACGTAGCTCTTAAGGCAGAGGCCATTTTGTCATTTCAATTGGCGGCCGTTGGCATTCTTCCTGCACTATTGATTAATGCAATGAAAGGTAATCTGGAAGGTAGGCAGCTTTTTCGCGCTGCTAATATGGCCAAAATGTTTTCTGGTGTTACGCTGTTTGGCTTTCCCGTTATAGCCGCCTATTTTTCTAATTCATTGGTCACGATAGCCGGTGCTATTGTTTTGTCGCGTGTATTTAGTCTGCTGGTCTATTCAAAATATGCGCTTTGGGTGTTTGATTGTAGATATCTTAAGTTACGAAAAGAGCTTATCAGGAAAATCGTTAATTATGCATTTTGGGCGGCTGTATCTGGTTTTTTTGCGACTTTATTTATTTATGGTGATCGCTTTATTGTTGCAGGTTATATTGATGCGCCTGCGCTGGCGGTTTATATTGCCTCTCAAGATGTGTTGATTCGATATTTACTCATTCTTTGGTCAATTGCAGTCGTCCTAGCCCCCTATTTTGCTTCTGAAAAAGTTGATGGATCATCATTTAAAAAAGCTTATGCGCTAGCGATAAAGAATATTTCACTGCTTACCGTCTGTTTTGTCTTCACCACACTCATTATCATAGCGTTGGCTATTCCTTTCTGGCTGACAACAGACCTAGTTAAGTTGACTCAACAACTGACAGCCATATTGATGGTTGGTGTCGTGTTTGCGGCTTTTGCGCAATTGCCGCTTATCTTTTTGTATGCTCAGGGTAAGGCAAAATTATTAAGCTTGATTCTTTTCGGTGAAGGCTTGCTTTATCTGCTGATTGCTCCAGCGGTGTTTGCTACTTTTGGAGTGATAGGCGCTGCTTTTGTTTGGTCAAGTAGACTACTGTTAGAGTTGTTACTACTTAGCTATTTTTCTCATAGGTTATTAAAAATTAGATGAATATCAAATATTATGCTTCAGAGCAATGGACTAAATATCTGGTTTTTATAGGACTAGGTTTTATTGCGATTAGTTTATGCCAAATAGCTTCTAAAGATTGGACCAATTATATAAATTGGTTCAATAGGGATGCTATCTTAAGTTGGCAAGTAATGTGGGAGTCTTCCTCTTTTTTTACTGAACGACTTTATTTTTTTTCAGAAAAGTTTTTTGGCGAGCTTATTGGTTTTTCTTTATTTATAGCGTTAACAACGCTAGTTCTGCTCACAGTGAAGCTGAATTATTTGGTTAAAATAGTTGGTCATATTGGCTTGGCATGTTTTTTCTATAGTTGTTTATACCTTTTTTTATTTGAAGCCACAGTTTTGCGCGTCGCCTTTGCAACGGCTTTGGTTATTCCTGCGTTTTATTATTGGCGCGAACAGCGTTTTATTATTAGTGTATGGCTTATATTGCTAGCGACACAGATTCAACTAACATCAATAGTGTTTTTATTAATTTATCCGCTTTATTTTATACGCCGGTTAAATGTTTTAATATTTGCTGTTTTTGTCATATCTCCGATCGTGGTTATCACTCGTTTTTCTGTTTTCGATGGCTTGGTGAGTATTAATCGTCCCATAAGTTTCTGCATGGCATGGTATAATATAACCATGAATAGAGCCGAGATACGAAGCCAAAAACGCA
>CAMDOP010000350.1 GCA_945903675.1 Crenothrix polyspora | reverse complement strand
TATATTCTTGATTTAAAAAGGGCGTTTGTTCTGCTGCGACAGTGCGCACATGTGGCCAACGATGGAATAAGGTATCAACTTTTGGCGTTTCACCTTGCAGGCATAAGTCAACTGTATATCCCCCATTAGATAACATCTCCATCATAGGTGTTGCCATGAGCATATTACCCATGCCGCTGCCTAAGTGCACCAATACAGTTTTTTGATTAGGCATTATTTACTTCCTTGATCAAGTTGTTTTGATTTATAGCTAAACTATTCATAACTACCCGTTTGCATACAGAATTAATAATGTGATGAAAGACTTAATTCTTTAGATGAAACTTTTTTAGAAGTGCTTACCAAACAGAAAAGGAGCTGATAGCATTATTTACAGAAATAAGTTCTGATAAAGAAAAAAACTTCATAATAGCTGCTAAATATTTTTTGATAGCTTGCTAGTATTTTGCATGCCTTGTTTAAGGAACTGCTCAATGTCATCAACCATTCTTGTTGTGGAAAAAAAATCAAGCGCTTTTCTGCGACCAGTCTTTGCAATGAGTTGCGCTTCAGTCTCATGGGTAAGTAAAAAAGCTAAATGTCTTGCTAATTGTTCAACATCTTCCGCAGAAAAAACCAGTGCCTCCACTCCATCCTTAAGACAATGGCTAATACCCGTGCCGTTGCTGACAATAAGTGGGAGGCCTGCGGCCATGCCTTCTGCGGCGGTACGAGGTAATGGGTCAATCTTGGAAGGAACAACGATAACATCATGGGATGCAAATAAAGCAGGAATATCGTTATAAGCAATAGGCTGAAGAATTTGAAATTTAGAAGAATCCTGGGCCGTTGCTATTTCATTTTCAATTATAGATAGGTAGTCCGGTTCATGCGACCAGCCAACAAGAGAGAGAGAAATATCACAAGTATCGGGGTTTAACTGCAACTGTTTACAGGCCTGGATTAAAGTGATCGGATCTTTTGAAGGAACGAGTCGGCCAATAAATAGAATTTTACGACGATTTAATGGTCTTTCTACAAGGATATTTTTAAATCGATCTAACGGTGCACTGTCGTAAATTTGCTTAGGTTCGGTTTTCGATGCAGGCTCTTGTAAATTGCATATAGTTCCAGCATTATTAAATGCCAGTCCATCAAAAATAATTTTTTTGTGTTGTAGAGGCAAATAGTTGCCAAGTATTCTCTGCAAGAAATTCTTTAAAATTTTAGATAGACCGGTTTGCTTTCCCCAGTTCCAAAATTGATATTGTCGCCTGTTGGCCCCCAGGTTGTTATGATCTGCCAGCCAATAACCGCACACATAGGCAAACATCGGCAGGCCGAAGCGAGCCAGACCAATGGCAATGGAATAGCTCATGCCCCTAGTTGCCCAAATGAAACAGCAGTCAGGCTTAAACTGAGTTACTGCTGCATTAATAAGTGATTGTTCTCGATATTCGCGGCGATACCATCTATAAAGTTCAACAGGTGAAGTTGACTTTAACTCATTATTCACATTATCAGGGCAATAATTAAAAATACGCCATACGCAATTATCTTTAGTGTTTTGTTCGTTTAATTGAAAGGTGCTGGTTAAAACCAAAACTTCATGATTTCGTTGTTTAAGTTCTTCGACTGTTTCTTCGCAGAGAAGAGGATAGCCACCATCAGAAAATGGCGGGTACATATTCATTACAAATAAAATGCGCACAACTCGACCTTAAAAATCTGTTGGTTGGCAAGTAATGAAGATTATACCCTTTGGATAACTTGTTGTATTTTGGATATTTACCATAATAATTTTTTCTCTGAGTCTTAGATAATAGACACCAAAATGCTTGCTTGATGTTTTTTTAGTTCATAAGATGTACCCCGAGTTACGAGACGCATCGTTTACGATTGATTTGCTTTAAAAACACTATCATGCTGAATTTTTGATTATTTTAGCTTGCTTTTATACTGAAAGTTTTTGCAATAAATTTCTGGATAGGCCATGGCATTGTTGTTTTGTAAATATTGACAACACCTTGGAAGACTAAGATTTCTAAAATATAAAAACGTAAAGCAACTAAAAAAACACTAGGTGCTCGATTTGCGAAAGCGAGATCAACTAATGATTTGAGTATGTTGGGTTCTTTAAGCAATCGCAAGACTTGCAGGCCTTTTTTGAAATTAGTCATGCGAAGTAAAGGATCCTTTATCAAGGGGCCTACTGTAATCCGCATTTCAAACGCTGTGCGACGCATTCTAGGAATATTGAAAGACGTGCTAGTGGTGTGCCTTCGAATAAGTGCTAACGTATTAGGCTTATTAAGAAACTCCATTTTAATGTTGGCCGCAACACATCGAATCCAGAACTCCCAATCCTCATTCGCATCTAAATCCTCATTCCAAGTACCCACGTTACTAAAAACTGAGCGCCTAACCACGGGGCAGTTAACTGCGAATAAATTTCGGGACAGTGATTTTTCAAGCAGCGTACCTCGCGCATTCCAAAGCCCGGGTATCCAGCCTTTTGTTTTATTAGCAGGATTGTGGTTATAGTCCCGTAATTCGGGGGTTTCTGTTGTAAAATACCGAGCGTCACCGAATACTATGCCTATATCATGATTAGCATCAAGAAATTCTATCTGGATTCTAAGTTTATCTCGCTCTAGCATGTCGTCGGCGTCTAAAAACTGTAGTATTTCACCATTGGCTGCTTTTAGGCCGGAATTTCTTGCGCCACTAAGCCCTCTATTTGTCTGATTAATGACTCGAATTCTGGAATCGGTTTGCGACAATTTTTCCGCTATGTTAGCTGTATTATCAGTTGAGCCATCATTGACTATGATGCACTCCCAGTCAGCAAACGTTTGTGTCATAAGGCTGTAAATTGAATCTGGGAGGAACCGTGCTTGGTTATAGCAAGGTATTATTACGGAAATACGTGGATTCATAGGGAATCAATAAAACAGAAAATAGCCACTGATATACGATGATTATTTAGATAATAATAAGCTGGCTTACCATATAACTCGAAAGCAAATGGAGAGGGATGTATTTTATTTTGAAGAACTATTGCCATCTTTTTTCCTACTTTTGGAGTTGTTTATTACGATATGCAAATTTTATAAGTTTTCTATATTGCCAGTTTATGAATCTTGATATACGGAGTGGAATAAGAGTTGAAAAAATATTATTAATTACCTCAAGGGACAGTGGGTTATGCTTGAGTGAGGTTATATAATAATACCTAGCATTTTTTCTATCTCTATTCATATATAAACTGAAGTTAGCAATTTTTTTATATATAACAAATAACCGGTTTCTGATTATTGTTCGGCTAAGCAGTTTAGTTGAACAAGGATAATTTTTTATTATGTTATCCAATGCCATCGATTCAAAAATAAGCATCTTTAACTTATCGTTGCTAGTATTGTATCCATGCGAACGATAAGCTGCTAGCACTTCAGGTTGATAGGCTAGTTTGTATTGCAATGCAATTTTCATCCAAAGTTCGTAGTCGTCAGTGCCTTTAAGATTTTGGTTGAATTGACCAGATGACAATATACATCTTTTGTAAGTTAATACGGTTAATATTCCAATTTTATTTTTAATAAAAAGTGAAACAAAATCGCATTTTGACAAATCATAATCAGCTTTATCACTTGCATTTTCTATTTTATTGTTGATTTCATCGATAACCCCATAATCTGAATAAACAAGAGATATATTTTTATGTCTTTCTAAATATTCAATTTGAATTTTGAGTTTGTTAATATACCAAAAGTCATCTTGATCAAGAAAGCCAATAACTTTACCTTGCGATTCTTTAATGGCGGTATTACGAGCTGCGGCAACTCCTGCATTGGGCTGTTCGAAATAACGAATTCTAGGATCTTGTAGATAAGACTCTATTGCCGTTTTACTATTATCAGTAGAACCATCATTGACAATAATCAATTCTAAATTTTGATATG